>NZ_JBEYFS010000069.1:0-53129 GCF_040634475.1 Streptomyces sp. NPDC007095 | reverse complement strand
AGGCGGCGCATCCGTTCATCGGCTCCCGCGGCAAGGGCATTCAGCCCCGAAGCCAAGAGGTGTTCGAGGACCTCGGCGTGCCTGCTGGTGGGCCGCGAAGTGTTCCTCGCCGACCGCACCTTGACGCTGCCGACCGCGCGCCGCGCCGCCCGGGTGCTGGGTTCCGAGGCCGTGGACGCGGCCTCGTTCGCCGAGTTCCTGCGACACCTGCCCGCCGCGGCACGCTGGGCGGTGGACGGCATCGACGTCCCCGCGGATCTGTGGCGGGCGGAGACCCGGTGGTGGTCGCGGTTGCTGCAGGACGGCCTTGAGCTGCTCCACGGCTCCGGCCTCGATTCCTCGCCGGTCGTGGGCGCTGTCGCCGTGCTCTCGGCCGACGCGTGGCGGGTACGGGCCGCTCTCGAACTGGCCGCACGTGGCGGCGGATCGCTGGAGGTGCTCGATGCCCCGGCCTGAGGTCGCGAGGCCGGTCCGTATGCAGCGCGTCGCGATCGTCGCGCCGCAGGCGACCCTTCGCGACGCGCTGGTCCGCATCGCCGAGTCGGGCAATGTCGAGATCGACCGGATCGACGACCCCGCGCACGCGGCACCGGGTCCGGCCGCCCGCCGCCTTCAGCGACTGCGCACCCAGCCGGCCGACGCCGTCCTGTGCGCGGCTCCGCCTGACCTCGACGCTCTTGAACAGGCCGGTCGTGCCGACCTGCTGGCGGGCGAGGCACAGCTGGAGGAACGGATCGCCGGCGCGGTACGACGCGGGACGGTGGCGGCCCTCGCAGGCTGGTGTCCCGCCGTCGAGGTGCATCCCACAGCCGCACGACTCACCGACATCGGAGGCGTCCTGGTGCCACTGCCGACCCCCGGCGGCACCGACCCTCCGACGCTGCTGCGCATCACCGGCCCGGTGCGTCGCTCCTTCGCCCCGCTGGTGCGCACCTACGGGACCGTGCCCTACGCGGACGTCGATCCGACCCTGCCCGCGGGGATCGTCTACGTGGTGATGTTCGGCGTGATGTTCGGCGACGCGGGACACGGGGCGCTGTTGCTCCTCGCCGCCCTGCTGCTGTATCTCGGCCGACCCCGCCGACTGTCACCGCTGCGGCGGCTGTGGCCGTTCGTGGCCGGAGCCGGGCTGGCCAGCACGCTGGCGGGCATCGCGTACGGGGAGTTCTTCGGGCCGACAGGCGTGCTTCCGGTGCTGTGGCTGAACCCGCTGGACCAGCCGATGCGGCTGCTCACCGCCGCGGTCGCGCTCGGCGCCGTACTCCTGGCGCTGGCGTATGGAGTGGGGACCGTGAACCGCTGGCGGGAGGGCGGCCCCGCGAACGCCCTGTATGCCGCGTCGGGCATCGCCGGTGCTGCGCTCTTCCTCGGTCTCGCCGTGCTGGTCGCCGGTGCCTACCTGGACCGCGCCGCCTACGCGCTGGGGGGCGGCGCGCTCGCGCTCACCGGTCTCGCGCTGGCGGGCTCAGGACTGTTCACGACCTCCGCGGGCGGGGTCGGCGGGGCCGTACAGACCGGCGTCCAGCTCTTCGACGTCGTGGTGCGCATCGGCTCGAACGTGGTCTCCTTCGCACGGTTGGCGGCCTTCGGGCTCACCCACGCCGCGCTGGGCGAGATCGTGTGGCACGGCACGACGGGGCTGGCCGAGCGGGGACCGGCGGCACTGCTCATGGCCGTGCTCGTCTTCACCGTCGGCAATGCCCTCGCCTTCGCGCTGGAGGCGCTGGTGGCCGGGGTGCAGGCGCTGCGGCTGGAGTTCTACGAACTGTTCTCCCGGGTCTTCGAGACCCAGGGCCGCCCGTTCCGTCCCTGGCAGGTTCCTGTACAGCACACACCCGTACCGCACACGGAGGTGGCGTCGTGATCGCCTGGCTCATCGCCCTGCCCGTCGTCGCCGCAGCCTTCCTCGGCACCCGCCTGCTGCTGCAGCGCCGCGGCCGGACCGCCGTCCGACTGATCGTCGCCGCCGACGCGGCTCTGCTCGTCGGTGCACTGGCGCTGCTGACCGTGGCCCTGAGCGGCGCCCCCGCCCAGGCATCGGGCAGCCAGGCAGCCCAGACCTCGGGTTCCGGCTCGGCGGCCCTGATCGGGGCCGCGATCGCGGTGGCCGGGGCGTCCATAGGCGCGGCCATCGCGGTCGCCTACACCGGAGCCGCCGCGCTGGCGGCCCTGAGCGAACGGCCCGAGCTGTTCGGACGGGCGATGGTCATCGTCGGGCTCGCGGAGGGCATCGCCATCTACGGCCTCGTCGTCGCGATCATCCTCATCGGGAAGGCCTGACCGTGGGACGCGTGGCAGCCATCGGAGAGCGGACCAGGGTGGCGGGACTGGCCCTGGCCGGTGTGACCGTCCTGGTTGCCGAGGAACCGGAGTCCGTACACCGGGCATGGCAGGACCTGCCGCGGGATGTCGCCCTGGTGATCGTCACCCCGGCCGCCGCCGACACCCTCGGCTCCGGGCTGCTGGACGGCGCCCGGCCGCTCACAGCGGTACTGCCGGTGCTGCCGGTATGAGGCCCCCGGCCCACGCCGCGGCCTCCGCCCTCGAACCGGTGCGGGAGCGGCTGCTGGGCTCGGCCCGCGCGGACGCAGAGGAACTGCTCGCCCGCACGGACCAGGAGACCGAAGCGCTGCTGGAGGGCGCCCGGGCCCAGGCCGCCGCGATCCTTGAGGACGCCCGCCGGCAGGGCGAGGCCGACGCGGCTCAAGCCCGTGCCGCGGAACTCACCCGGGTTCGCAGGACCATCCGAGCCCGCGAACTCGACATCCGGCGGCAGGCCTACGAGGAGCTGGGCCGCAGCACCGCCGAACGGGTCGGGGGACTGCGGCACAGGCCCGACTACCCGGCCATGCGCGACCGGCTGGCCCGACGTGCCAGACAGCTCCTCGGACCGGACTGCGAGGTCGCCGAGCACTCCTCGGGAGGCATCGTGGCCCGGGCGCCGGGCCGCCGGGCCGACTGCACCCTGGATGCCCTGGCCGCCCGTGCCCTGGACCGTCTCGGCGCGGAGACGGAGACATTGTGGGCACCGTGAAGGGCGCAACCGACGCGGCCACCGTCACCCCCGGCAGCGGCCGGGAGCGACCCTGCCGCGTCCTGCGGGTGGCCGGCCCCCTGGTCGAAATGGAGTACGCGGTCGGTACCGCCATGTACGACGTCGTCTCCCTCGGCGAATCCGGGCTGCCCGGCGAGGTGGTGGCGATCGAAGGGGGCGTGGTCACGATCCAGGCGTACGAGTACACCGGCGGCCTGGCCCCCGGGCACAGCGCCCGTCCCCGAGGCATGCCGCTGGCCGCCCGCCTCGGCCCCGGTCTGCTCGGCGGGATCTTCGACGGTCTGCTGCGCCCGCTGTCCGGCGGTGGCGACTGGCTCCTCCCCGGTGCCGGCGCTTCCGAGGACGGAGGGCGCCGGTGGCGGTTCACTCCCCGGGTGGCCGCAGGGGAACGGGTGTCGGAGGGCGAGACCCTGGGCGAGATCCGGGGAACCGGTCCGGTGCACCTGCGGATTCTCGTACCGCCCGGTGCCGACGGCGCGGTGGAGCGGATCGCCCCCGAGGACGTGTTTCCCGAGGACGCGGTCGTGGCCGTCGTAGGAGGCACCGAGGTGCGGATGACCGAGGACTGGCCCATCCGCCGTCCGCGCCCGGTCCGTGAACGTCTCAGTGCGGAGCAGCCGCTGAACACCGGCCAGCGCGCGATCGACCTGCTGTTTCCCGTGGCCCGGGGCAGTACCGTCGCTGTGCCCGGTGGCTTCGGAACGGGCAAGACGCTGCTGCTGCAGCAGATCGCCAAATGGTGCGACGCCGACGTCATCGTCTACGTCGGCTGCGGAGAGCGCGGCAACGAGATGGCCGACGTCATCACCGAACTGGCCGCGCTGGAGGACCCACGGACCGGAGGCCGACTCGCCGATCGCACGGTGACCATCGCCAACACCTCGAACATGCCGATGATGGCCCGCGAGGCGAGCATCTACACCGGCGCCACGGTCGCCGAGTACTTCCGCGACATGGGACTCGACGTCGTGGTCATCGCCGACTCGACCTCCCGCTGGGCCGAGGCGCTGCGCGAGTTCGCCTCCCGCACCGGAGCGCTGCCCGCGGAGGAGGGGTACCCGGCGGGCCTGGCCTCGGCGATCGCCGCCTTCTACGAACGGGCCGGTGCGGTGACCACGCTCGGAGGCGCCCGGGGTTCGGTGACCGTGATCGGCGCCGTCTCCCCGCCCGGCGGCGACATGACCGAACCGGTCACCGCCCACACCGAACGGTTCGTACGCTGTCTGTGGACCCTCGACCGTGAACTCGCCTACGCCCGCCACTACCCGGCGGTGTCCTGGGCGGGATCCTTCTCGCGCGACGCGCAGATCCTCGCCCCGGGCCACGCGGTGGCCGGCGACGCCGACTGGTCCTCCCGGCGTGCCAGGGCCGCCGGTCTGCTGGCCGAGGCCGACCGGCTGGCCGACCTCGTCGACCTGATCGGCATCACCGCGCTGCCCGACCAGGAGCGGGTCAGCGTGCTGGCCGGACGGCTGATGCGTGAGGGCGTCCTCCAACAGAGCGCGCTGTCCGCTCAGGACTCCTACTGCGGTGCGGACAAGAGCGCGGCGCTCGTCGAGGCGGTGCTCGCGGTCGTCGACCGGTGCCGAGAGCTCGTCGAGACCGGCGTGGCCGCCGCGGTCGTGGAGGAGGTGGACTTCGGACCGCTGCTGCGCGCCCGCGAGGACGCCGGACCGAACGACGCCGCGGTCGTGTCGACCCGACGGGACGCCATGCTCGCCACGCTCGCCGGACTCACCGCGCCGCACGAGACGGCGACGGACGGGACCGTAGACGGGGCGGAGGGGGAGAGGGTATGACCTGCTGGAGCGAGGTCGAATACACGGCGATCCGCGAACTGCGCGGCCCGCTCGCCGTCGTCGACGGGGTGACCGGGGTCGGCTGGGACGAGTACGTCCGGATCACGCTCGACTCCGGGGAGCATCGGCACGGCCTCGTGCTGGAGGTGGACCGTGGACTCGCCGTGGTGCAGGTCCTGGAGGACACCGCCGGGATGGATCCGGCGCGGGTCAGGATGGCCTTCGCCGGGGGACCACTGCGCATCCCGGTCGGTTCCGGCTGGCTGGGCCGGGTCTGCAACGGCCGCGGTGAACCGGTCGACGGCGGGCCGCCGGTCTTCGGGTCCACCACCGCGGCGGTGGGCGGGAATCCGATCAACCCGGTGCGGCGTGAACCGCCGGCGGACCCGGTGCTCACGGGCATCGGAGCCGTGGACGCGCTCACCACCCTCGTACGAGGCCAGAAACTGCCGGTGTTCTCCGTCGCGGGCCTGCCGCACCTGGAGCTGGCCGCGCAGATCGCGGCCCAGTCCACGGCGGCCGGAGAGGCCTTCAGCGTCGTCTTCGCCGGAATGGGACTCACCCACGCGGACGCGTCCTTCGTCCGCGACGCCCTGGAGGAGAGGTCCGCCGCCGGAGAACTGGTGCTCCTGCTCAACACCGCCGACGACCCGGTCATCGAACGGATCCTCACCCCCAGGATCGCGCTGACGGTCGCGGAACACCTCGCCTTCGACATGGGCAGGCACGTGCTCGTGGTCATGACCGACATGACCAGCTACGCCGAGGCACTGCGCGAAGTCTCCGCGGCGCGCGGCGAGATCCCCGCCCGCCGCGCCTACCCCGGCTATCTCTACAGCGACCTCGCCTCCCTCTACGAGCGCTGCGGCCGCATCCGCGGCCGGCCCGGCTCCGTCACCGTCCTCCCGGTGCTCACCATGCCCGCCGGCGACATCACCCATCCGGTCCCCGACCTCACCGGTTACATCACGGAGGGGCAGATCGTGCTGTCCCGCGAGACGCACGCGCAGGGTGTCTATCCACCCGTGGACGCCCTGTCCTCGCTCTCCCGCCTGATGCGCAAGGGCGCCGGTCCCGGCCGTACCCGGCCCGACCACCTCGATGTCGCCGCGCAGATGCTCGCCGCCCTGGCCCGCGCCCGGCAGGTACGTGAGTTCGCCGACCTGGTCGGGCAGACCGCGCTGAGCCCGGCCGACCGCCGGTACCTCGACTTCGACGAGGCCTTCCTGCGGCGCTTCGTGGACCAGCGGCGCGACGAACTGCGGACCCTCGACGAGACGTTGGAAAGCGCCTGGCGGGTGCTGCTCACCCTGCCCCGCGGTCAGCTCGCCATGCTGCCGTCCGCGCTGCTGGACGCGCACGGCGCGGAGCTGGGGTGAACGCGGTGGCCCCCATCCGCACTCCGCCCGGGCGTGCCGGGCGGCAGCACCTGCTGCACCGCCTGGCCGTCGCCGCGCGCGGAGCCGATCTCCTGGAGAAGAAGCTGCGCATCCTGCGCACGGAACACCAGCGTCTCGTACAGGCCGAGGAGGCCTGCTCCGCCGCCTGGCGGGAGCGGCTGCGGGAGGCCGAGATCTGGCTGTCACGCGGGCTTGTCCTGAGCGGGGAGCACGCCCTGCACTCGGCGGCGGCCGGTCTCGCTCCGGCGGACGTCACCGTCGGCTGGACCGCGTCCATGGGGGTGCGCCGCCCCTCGGGGATCTCGTGCACGGTCCCCGCACGCCCGCCGAGCGCAGCCACACCGGGCAACACCGCCCTGGTCCACGCCGAGGACGCCTACCGGCAAGCGGTACGGGCCGCCGCCGACCACGCCTGCGCACGGGCCGCCGCCCGCATCGTCGGCGCGGAGGTGGCGAGCACGAGCCGACGGGTCCGCGCGCTCCGGCGCCATTGGATCCCGCGCCTGCAGGAGGCACTGGCCCACGGGGACCTCGCTCTGGAACAGAGCGAGCACGAGGACTCGGTCCGGCGGCGGTGGGCCGCTCAGGTACTGAAGGGGATGGAACGGCCGACCGAACGGGATGGACGGTCCGCAGACCGAAGTGCCCGGCGCTGAACGCCGCGTGCCTCGTCCAGGCCATGGAAGGTGTCGTGGACGTCGAGTGTCGAGCCGACCCTCAGTGCTGGATGTCGAGTACCTCCGGTACCGGGCGGCGTGGTGTGCCGGGGCCCCCGGGCCCGTAGCCGAGGCGAAGCACCATCTGTACATGGGCGGAGCCCGACAATGGTCTCGCAGCGGCCAGCGCAGGTCCGGCCACTCCAGGGCCTGAGTGACGAACGAGCTGGACAGACCTTCGAGGGCGGCCAGCAGCAGCACGTGCTCGCCCGCAGGCACAAGCGCAGTCAGCGCCCGCTCCGATCGGACGGACTGATGCGACGCCCCGTGAGCTGTGTGGGCCTGATCGACACCCACAGCTCGCGTTCGCCCCCCGCCCATGGCTTGCTGTGTGCGTGATCGGCCAGCCGTCGCACCGCGTCGGGCTCGGTGATCGTCCGGGCGGGACCGACGGCCAGCACACTCCAGCCCTGGCTCATGGCCTCGTCCACGTGGTCGACCTCGAAGGCGACCTCCGTTCCCACGGCCGCCGCCGGGGCCGAGTCCGGCGCGGTCCGGAAGACGATCGCGTCGTCGACGACCTCGTAGTTCACCGGAACGACAGCCGGGCCGCCGGGCGTCGACACCGCGACACGCCCCAGGCCGTGCGAGGAGAGCCGGGCGCGACATTCGTCCGGGCTGAGGTCCCGCAGCACGGGATCGAGGAGTGCCTGGCCCTGGCCGGGCGGGAGATCGATTCCGCCGCCGCGCAGGGCCGCGACGGAGGTGCCCAGCGCGGCGGCCAGCCTGATGAGAGTCGCCAGGCTCGGGTCGGCCGACCGTTCTTCGAGGTAGGCCAGGTACTGCGGCGCCATCTTGGCACGCCGGGCTGTCTCCGCCCGGGTCAGTCCCTGCCGCCGGCGTTCGGCGGCCACGCGGCGGCCGATGTCACCGGCGTGGGATGCCCTGTCCGGCGGGGGCGTGTCGGACCCGGCACCCGTCCGCCGACGTGCCTCGTCCGCGCTCGGCCGGGAAACCACGGCAGGGGAAACCGGGTGAGGGCTCCCCTCTGACCCGTGTTCGAGGTGACGGATGTGCGCGTCGGGCCCGGGGAACACGAGCGTCACCTCGTCCGTGTCCGACCAGTGCACGTCGTACGGAGGGGTTCCGTCCTCGTGATGGAGCCCCACGATTTCGCCGTCGCGCCTGGTGACGCCGGTGGCCGGGCTTTCGACAACGAGTTGATCGCCGAGGTGAGCTCGCATGGTCGCCGCCCCTTCCTCAGAATGGTGCTGTATCCAACGTGCCACGCGCACGGCCCCGCCGCATCGCCCGGACAGCCCGACCAGGGGTGTTCCGCCTTTGAGCGGGCCCGGCTTCACACGGGCGGGTCCGCTCCGTTCCTCACCACGGTCGAACGACGGCGAGCCTCGGTCATAGGGCCGAAGGTCCTCGGCGGGCGGCCATCCAGGCCACGCCCGTCGGGGCCTGGATGGCCGAGACCTGGCGCACCGGAGTCCGCATGCGCCGCGAGCAGATTTCGGGTACTCCTCGGATGAGAGGCAACCGTGTACGGCGCGTCGGCGCAGACGATCGAGCGGCGGGCAAGCGGACCCGCTCACCGTCATTTCCGGTTTCTTACGAGACGAAGGTAGTCGCCATGGAGCCAGTGGTCACCGTGGGCCTCGACGGCTCACCCGAGAGCCTTGCCGCCGCCCACTGGGCAGCCGACGAGGCCGAGCGGCGGCGGCTCACGCTGCGTCTCTTGCACGCATGGCCCCTGCTGGCGCCGGAACCGCCCCGTGCCCCCGCGGAGGTGGATCAGAACTACTGGGCGAAGAGGATCGTGCACAACGCGCGGGCGGAACTCCAGGCGAGCCATCCGGGCCTTTCGATCGTCGGCAATCTGGTCGCCGAAGACGCTCAGGACGCCCTGCTGCAAGCGGCATCGGAGTCCGAGATGACCGTGCTCGGCTCACGCGGGCTCGGGGCCGTCGGGAGCTACTTCCTGGGTGACATCAGCATGCCCGTCGTGGCACGGGCCGATCGCCCGGTGGTCCTCGTGCGCGCCGAAACCCGCGAAGCGGGGCCACGGCCCGCTCCGCGTACGGCGGGTGGCGTAGTCGTGGCTCTGAAACTGCACGGCCCGTCCGACGACCTGCTCGAATTCGCCTTCGTCAGTGCCGCGGCGCGGGGCGTGCCGCTTCGGGCCGTCCACGGCCGGAGCCTGCCGCTTCACGCGCACGTGCCCTGGGGTACGGACCACGCCGTCACCGAAGAGATCACGCGGGACGCGCAGAAGCACCTGAGCCTGGCCCTGCGTCCCTGGCGCGAGAAGTTCCCAGGTGTGGAGGTGGTCGACCGCGTCTCACTCGAAAGCCCCGCCAAAGCCGTGATTCAGGCCTCCGACGGCGCCGGGCTGCTGGTCGTGGGCCGACGCAAGCACCTCCCCGGACCGGCATCACACCTGGGCCCCGTGACGCAGGCCGCCGCCCACCACGCGCGCTGCCCGGTCGCCGTCGTCCCCCATGACTGAGCCGAGCGGCCCGCGTGCGGAGGTGCGCGAGACCCATACCGCCGTGGTGTTCTTCGTCGGGGACCGTGCCTACAAGGTCAAGAAACCGGTCGACCTCGGGTTCCTGGACCACACCACCGTGGTGGCGCGCCGGGCGACCTGCGAGCGGGAAGTCGCACTGAACCGTCGCTTCGCCCCCGACGTCTACCTCGGCCTGGGGGAATTCCACAGCCCGGAGACGGACACGCCCGAACCCCTCGTCGTGATGCGCCGTATGCCGGCGGAACGCCGCCTTTCCCGGCTGGTGAAGGAGGGCACGGACGTTGACGAGGCCTTGCGGGCTGTGGCCCGGTTGCTCGCCACCCGGCACGCCGGCTCCTCCCGGACCCGGGACGTGGACGCGCAGGGGACACGGGATGCCCTCGCGGCACGATGGGAAGCGAGCTTCGCACAGGTCCGGGCATTGGCGGACGACGGTCTCGTGCCCGAGGGCGTGGAGGAGGTCGAGCGACTCGTGCGCCGCTATCTCGCCGGCCGAAAACGGCTGTTCGACATGCGCATCGAACGGGGGCGGGTGGTGGACGGCCACGGCGACCTGCTCGCCGACGACATCTTCTGCCTCGACGACGGCCCACGCGTCCTGGACTGTCTGGAGTTCGACGACCGGCTGCGCTACGTCGACGGCCTCGACGACGCCGCCTTCCTCGCCATGGACCTGGAACAGCTCGGTGCCCCGGAGACGGCGGCACTCTTCCTCGCCGCGTACAGCGAGTACTCCGGCGACCCGGCACCGTCCTCCCTCCGTCACCACTACGTCGCCTATCGCGCGTTCGTCCGTGCCAAGGTCGCGCTCATCCAGGCGCGCCAGGGCGCGCCCGGCGCGGAGGGGGACGCACGCCGACTGATCGCGACGGCCCTGCGGCACCTTCGTACGTCCGCTGTCGGCCTGACGCTCGTCGGCGGCCTTCCGGGCAGCGGGAAGTCCACGCTCTCCGGCGCCCTCGCGGACCGGCTGGGCGTCACCCTGCTCAGCAGCGACCGCGTCCGCAAGGAGCTGGCGGGCATTCCGGCCGAGGAGCCCGCGTCGGCCGGGTACGGCGAGGGCCTCTACACACCGGAGTGGACCGACAAGACCTACGCGGCCTTGCTCGATCGCGCGTCCGCCCTGCTGGCCGACGGCGAGTCCGTCGTCCTGGACGCCACCTGGACCGGGGCGAGGCAGCGGGAAGCCGCCCTGCGCATGGCCCAACAGGCAGGCGCCGACCTCGTGGCCCTGCACTGCCAGGTTCCGGATGATGTCGCGGCGGCCCGCCTGACCACCCGTGCACCCGGAGCATCCGACGCCGACCTCGACGTGGCCACCACGATGGCGGCCACGGAACCGCCCTGGCCAGAAGCCGTCGTCATCGACACGAGCGGCTCCCTGGAGGCCGCGGTCGTCCGGGCACTGGCGGCCGTACGCCCTTACGCCACCAGCCAGGCCCCGGTCTTCCGGCGCCCTTACATGGAGCCGGACTAAGACCGGACCCACCGGGCTCGGAGCCGCCCGTGTCCAAGCGGAAGGGCGGGTAGGCGTCCGTCATCTGGGCGGCGTACGCGGTGACCCGGAGAAACCGGCGGTTGTGGCCCAGGACGAACTCGTACAGGTCCTTCGGGTACTTCCCGGTGAAGGCCATGGTCATGGCGGCGTTGAGCGTCACGACCAGGACGTTCCCAGGACGTTCCTCGCGCTTCACGTGGTCTTGCGCCGCCACTGAGGTCCGACCTGGTCCCACTCACGCCCCCACTGGTCGTAGCGCCGTTGGTCCAGCCGCCACTGTGCGACGCGTCCGGCGGCGAAGGCCAGGCCGCCGAAGGCGACCGCGGCCGTGGCACCGAGAAAGGCCGCTTCGGCGGAGGCCGCCGAGGCGGTCGGCGGCTGCGTGGTGAGCTGCTCCTTGCCGTTCAGCCAGACGACGACCTTCGAGCCGACCCGGTGGCCGTAGTCCACCATGGCCTGGCCGGTACGGGGCGAGCCGTCCGTCGCCGTCCAGCGGACCGTCGTTCGGACACGGTTGTAGGGCGTATCCGTCCCGATGCCCACCACTTGGACCTTGCTCGCGACGAGGACGGCCTGGACCGGATGCCGCTCGTGCCGGAGCCGTGCGAAGGACGCGTCGGCGGCATGGGCCGTCAGCAGGCCGGTCAGGGTGCCGCCGATCGCGATGACCAGCCAGATGGCCAGCACGACCCAGCCCTCGACAAGGTCGTCGTGCCGTCGCAACGGATTGCTCCGCCACCGCCAGAGCAGTTGCCTCACACGCTTGGTTCTGCGCATCCGACCGCACCTCCTCATCGTCATGGACTGGACGGTGCCATTGGGGAACGCGCGGCGGCAGGGGCCGACCAGGCGGCATCGCGGCCCCGCCCGGTCCCGCGATGGGGACCGATCGGCCCAAGCGGACGGGCAACGTCGCCCTCAGGCTGGACGTACAAGGCCAACCCGCGGGTGGGGAGGCCGCGTGGCTGCGTCCCACCGCCCTCGAAGTCGGTGATGTCGACGAGGAGGGGTGGTCGCACGCATCGGGGCGCTCGCACGCCGTTGTCCCCCGCCACCGGCGTCTGCCTGGCCCAGAAAGGGGTCGTCATGAAAGCACTCGTGTTCCACGGTTCCGGAAAGTCCGCGTGGGAGGACGTCGCGGACCCCGGTATCCAGGATGCCACCGACGCGATCGTCCGTGTCGACGCCGTCACGATCTGCGGAACCGATCTGCACATCCTCAAGGGCGACGTACCGGAGGTGCGTCCGGGAACGGTGCTCGGACACGAGGCCGTCGGGGAGGTCGTCGAAGTGGGAAGCGACGTCCGCACGGTCCGCCCAGGTGATCGTGTTCTGGTCTCGTGCATCACGGCGTGCGGTCGCTGCCGTTACTGCCGAGAAGGCTCGTACGGGCAGTGCCGTGCGGGCGGGGGCTGGATCCTCGGCCACTTGATCAACGGCACGCAGGCAGAGTACGTCCGCGTACCGCATGCGGATCTGTCGACATATCTGCTGCCAGGCGCGGTGGAGAGCAAGGACGCCGTGCTGCTGGCCGACATCTTCCCCACCGCCTACGAGGTGGGCGTGCTGAACGGGCGGGTACGGCCCGCGGACACCGTCGTGGTGGTCGGGGCGGGGCCCATCGGGCTCGCCGCGATCGCCACGGCACGGTTCTACACCCCGGAGAAGATCATCGCCGTGGACACGGCTCCGGCCCGGCTGGACGCCGCCAAGCGCCTCGGCGCCGACGCCGTCGCCTCGGCGGGGGAGGAGGCGGAGCAGCTGGTCGCCGACCTCACCGAGGGACTCGGGGCCGACGTGGTCATCGAGGCGGTGGGGGTGCCGGCGAGCTTCGAGGCGTGTATGCGGATGGTGCGGCCCGGCGGGCACGTGGCCAATGTCGGGGTGCACGGCAAGCCCGCGACACTCCACCTCGAAGACCTGTGGATCAAGAACGTGACGATCACCACCGGCCTGGTCGACACGTACTCCACGCCCACCCTGCTGCGCATGATGGCCGCCGGGCAGCTCCCCGCGTCGTCCCTGGTCACCCACACCTTCCCGCTGGACGCGATGGAGGAGGCGTACGAGGTCTTCTCGCGGGCCGCGAACACCGGCGCGCTCAAGGTCGTCCTGGGCGGGCCGCAGCACGATGCCCTGACGATCAGGACGCCCTGACAGTCAGGACGCCTCGACAGGAGGAAGTGAACGGCCATGTGCGAACAGACATCTCCGAACGCCGCGTCCGCCACCGCGGACAGCGCACAGGGCGACATCGGACGTCGCATCGCTCAGCGACGTGAGGAACTGGGACTGACCCGGGAGGAGACGGCCTCCCGGGCGGGCACGGCTCCCGGCTACGTCCAGTACCTGGAGGAACAGTCCACCGCGATGCCCGGGACCGCCGTCCTCATCCGGCTCGCGGACGCGCTGAGCACGAGTGTGACGGCCCTGCGCGGAGGCGACGCCGATCTGCCACCCGGCGTGGGCCGGGCCGCTCTCCACCCCGAGCTGGTCGAACTCAGCGCCGAGGAGTGCCGCACACGGCTCTCCATGCACGGTGTCGGCAGGATCGCGATGGACACGCCCGACGGGCCGATCGTCGTCCCCCTGAACTACACCGTGATCGATGATGCGGTCATGTTCAGGACGGCGCCTGACGCCGTGCCCGCCACAGCCGTCGGGGCGCACGTCGCCTTCGAGGTCGACCACATCGACGAGGCGCTCAGCCAGGGCTGGAGCGTGCTCATCCGCGGCTTCGCCCGGGCCGTCACGGACCCTGACGCCGTACGTCGGCTGACGGAGCTCGCGTACAGCGGTCCATGGGCGGGCGGCGAGCGTGACGTATGGGTGCGCATCGAGCCCGCGGACATCACCGGGCGCCGAATCGCCGTGCGGTGACGTGATGGGTCGGTTGTGGGCACAAAAGGGTGGCCGCTCTCAGGCCGCCCTGGACCGAACGGCCCTCGCCCCCTGTCCCCCGTCCCCCGCAGGATGGAATGCGTACCGCTGTACCCCGTGACGGCTGAGCCCGTCCACCCCGTGAAAGTCGAACCCGGTGATGAATCCCAACGACGGCTTCCGTGAACTCGACCGCGAGGAGTGCCTGCGTCTGCTGGAGCGGGCACCGATCGGCCGCGTCGTCCACACGCGCCACGCCCTGCCCGCCGTCCTGCCGGTCAACTTCTGCCTGGACATCGACTACGCGGTACTGATGCGTACGTCCGCCGACTCGGAACTGGCCGCCGCGATCGACGGCGTGGTGATCGCCTTCGAAGCGGACGAGGTGGATGCGGCGGCGCACTCCGGCTGGAGTGTCGTGGTCACCGGCCGCGCGACGGTGGTCACCGATCCCGTGGAGCACGGCCGGCTGACGAGGATCGGCCCGCGCTCATGGGTGGCCTCGCCCAAGGAGGTCTTCATCCGCATCGAGCCCGAGTTGGTGACCGGCCGTCAACTCGTCGCAGGGCGCACGGTATACGGCGTCGACCTCTCCTCCTGAGCTGCTCCGCCGCACGCAACGGCCCAGTGCGCCGCCTCCCCGGTCGACGGGGGCGGCGCACTGGGCCGTTCGGGGTGACGCGGCAGGGACCAATGGCCCCCGTGGGGGACGGGTGGCCACTGACCACGATCACGGCAGCCCAGCAGGATCGTTCCCGGATCGACTCATCCGCAGCCCGTCCCCGGCGACCCGCGCAAGGAGCACAGCCATGTCCAGCACCCCGAACAGCGGCGAGAAACCAACCCCCAAGGCGGCACTGGGCCTCCCCTCGGCGACCGCCCTCGTGATCGGCAGCATCATCGGCACCGGAGTCTTCGCACTCCCCTCGGCCCTGGCACCGTACGGGCCGATCTCGCTCGTGGCTTTCGGGGTCGTCACACTCGGCGCGCTCGCGCTGGCGGTCACCTTCGGGGCGCTGTCGAAGCGCGTCCCGGCGAGCGGCGGGCCGTACGTGTACGCCCGTGAGGCCTTCGGCGAGTTCGCCGGCTTCCTCAACGCCTGGTCGTACTGGATCACCGCGTGGGCCGGGAACGCCGCCATCGTGGTGGCGTGGGTCGGATACGTCGAGGTGTTCGTCAACACCGGCCACCGCACGGCGATGTCGGTGCTCATCGCGCTGGTCGGGCTGTGGATCCCGGCCGCGATCAACCTCACCGGGGTACGGAACATCGGCGCCTTCCAGGTGATCACCACCGTGCTGAAGTTCATCCCGCTGGTCTTCATGGCCACGGTCGGGCTGCTGTTCGTGGACGCGCACAACTTCGGTTCCTTCAACGCCGGCGGTCAGTCGGCGCTGGGAGCGATCTCGGCCGCCGCGGCCATCGCCCTGTTCAGCTACCTCGGCCTGGAGGCCGCCTCCGTGGTCGCCGGCCGGGTCCGCGAGCCCGGCCGCAACGTGCCCCGCGCCACCGTGTACGGCACCCTCGCCTGTGCGGTCATCTACATCCTGGGCACCCTCGCCGTCTTCGGCACCGTGTCACACAGCGAACTCGGCGCCTCCACCGCGCCGTTCACCGACGCCGCCAACAACATCTTCGGCGGCACCTGGGCCGGCGACACGGTGGCGGTGGCCGCCATCATCTCCGGCATCGGCGCCCTCAACGGCTGGACCATGCTCTGCGCCGAAATGCCGTACGCCGCCGCCCGCGACGGACTCTTCCCCAGGGCCTTCGCGAAGCTGCGCGGTGAGAACGGCGTCCCGGTCTTCGGCATCGTCGCCTCCACCGTCCTCGCCTCGCTGATCACCGTCTTCAGCTACACCCGCTTCGACGACGTCTTCACCAAGATCGTGCTGCTGAGCGTGCTGACCGCCGTGATCCCGTACCTCTTCTCCGCCGCCGCCCAGCTGTACTGGCTGCTGGTCCGAGGCCGCGAGAACCTCACTCCCCGGCGGCTGGCCCGGGACGTCACCGTCTCCGCGCTGGCGATGGCCTTCTCGTACTGGTCGATCCAGGGCAGCGGCTACCAGACCGTCTACTACGGGCTGTTCGTCCTGCTGCTCGGACTGCCGGTGTACGTGTGGCTGAAGCGCGACCGTGGAGAGTACGGCGAGACCGGCGGCCCGCGGCTCGCGGCCGAACCCGCTGAGGTGCGGGCCCTGGAGACCGCCGTGACGGCCAAGCGACTCTCCCGCGGCCTGCGGGCGGGCCGGACCGGCGGCTTCCTGAAGAGCCCCCTCGACCACCACGACTGACCGCACCACTCCACCCGCCCGGCATTCGTACGCCCACAGGAGCAGCCCCGCCATGAACACCTTCCACGTCGACTCCGAAGTCGGCCGTCTCCGCCAGGTGATCCTGCACCGCCCCGGACTCGAACTCTCCCGGCTGACCCCGCGCAACGTCGACGCCCTGCTCTTCGACGACATCCTCTGGGCCAAGCGGGCCCGCGAGGAGCACGACGCCTTCGCCCAGGTCCTGCGCGACCACGGAGCCCGTGTGCACTACTTCGCCGAGCTGCTGGCCCAGACCCTCGACGTCCCGGAGGCCCGCGACTGGCTCCTGGACCGGGTCGTCACCCGCGCGAGTGTCGGCCCCGCCCTGCTGGACCCGGTGCGCGAGCACTGCGCCGAGCTGGACGGCGAGACCCTCGCCGGCTACCTGATCGGCGGCATGCTCAAGAGCGACCTGCCGCTCGCCACCCCGCACAGCCTGGTCTGGAACGCGCTCGACACCGACGCCTTCGCGCTCGCCCCACTGCCCAACCACCTCTTCCCGCGCGACAACTCCTGCTGGATGTACGACCGGTTGTCGGTCAACCCGATGGCCAAGCACGCCCGGCGGCGCGAGAGCCTGCACGCCGAGGCCATCTACCGGTTCCACCCGATGTTCGCCTCGGCCGCGCCCGAGCCGATCCTCGACGGCCCCGTGGGGACGCTCGAAGGCGGTGACGTGCACGTCCTCGGCAACGGCGCCGTCATGGTCGGCATGGGGGAGCGGACCACCGCCCAGGCCGTGGAGAACCTGGCCGGGCGGCTCTTCGCCGACGGCACGGCCACCCGGCTGATCGCCGTCCAACTCCCCTCCACCCGTGCGTACATGCACCTCGACACCGTGCTGACCATGCTCGACCGCGACGCCTTCGCCATCTACCCGGGCCTCGCCGACGCCCTGCTTTCGTGGACCCTGCGGCCCAGTGAATCCCACGCGACCGGCTTCGACGTCACCCCCGACTCCGACCTGGCGACCGCGCTCGCCGAGGCCCTCGACCTCGACAAGGTGCGGATGCTCTCCGCGCCGCAGGACATGGCGGGCGCCGAGCGCGAACAGTGGGACGACGGCAGCAACTTCCTCGCCCTCGCGCCCGGAGTCGTCGTCGGCTACGAGCGAAACGTCACCACCAACACCTACCTCCGTAAGCAGGGCATCGAGATCGTCACCATCGCCGGCGCCGAACTCGGCCGCGGCCGGGGCGGCCCGCGCTGCATGAGCTGCCCGATCGAACGCGACCCGGCCGACTGAGCGACGCCGTCACCGACACGGCCGTACGCCCCGACGACACCCCGGCCCCCGCCCGCACCAGCCGCACCAGCGAGGAACCCCATGACCACAGACCTGCGAGGCCGCTCCTACCTGAGCGAACTCGACTTCACCGCCGCCGAGATCCACCACCTTCTCGACCTGGCCGCCGAGCTCAAGGCGGCGAAACACTCCGGCACCGAACAGCCCCGGCTGACCGGCAAGCATCTCGCGCTGATCTTCGAGAAGACCTCCACCCGCACCCGCTGCGCCTTCGAGGTCGCCGCCGCCGACCAGGGCGTCGCCACCACCTACCTCGGCCCCGGCGACACCCACGTCGGCAGCAAGGAGTCCATCGCCGACACCGCCCGCGTCCTCGGCCGGATGTTCGACGCCATCGAGTACCGCGGCTCCGCCCAGTCGATCGTCACCGAACTCGCCGCCCGCTCCGGTGTCCCCGTCTACAACGGCCTGACCGACACCGCGCACCCCACCCAGAGCCTGTGCGACGTCCTCACCATGCACGAGCACAGCCCCAAACCACTGCAGGACATCGGCTACTGCTACCTCGGCGACGCCCGCAACAACATGGGCAACTCCCTGCTGTCGATGGGTGCCCTGCTCGGCATGGACGTACGGATCGCCGCGCCCAAGGCGCTGTGGCCCGAGCCGGAGCTGGTCGCCGCCTGCCGCGCGCTCGGCAAGGGCAGCGGGGCCCGGATCACCCTCACCGAGGACGTCGAGACCGCAGTACGCGGCGCGGACTTCCTGCACACCGACGTCTGGGTCTCCATGGGCGAACCGGCCGACACCTGGCGCGAGCGCATCGAACTACTGGCGCCCTACCAGGTCAACGACAAGACGCTCGCCCTCACCGGCAACCCGGACGTCAGGTTCATGCACTGCCTGCCCGCCCTTCATGACCACAGCACCCGCCTGGGCCGCGAACTGCTCGACACCTACGGCCTCGACGGCCTCGAAGTCACCGACGAGGTCTTCTCCTCGCCCGCGTCCGTCGTCTTCGACCAGGCGGAGAACCGGCTGCACACCATCAAGGCCGTACTCGTCGCCACCCTGGAGGACTGAGCCATGCGCATCGTCATCGCCCTCGGCGGCAACGCCCTGCTGCACCGCGGTGAACGCCCCGACGCGGCCGTCCAGGAGGCGAACATCGACCGGGTGACCACCGCGATCGCCGCCCTCGCCCAGGAACACGAGATCGTCATCACCCACGGAAACGGCCCCCAGATCGGTCTGCTCGCCGTCGAGAGCGCCGCCGACCCCGCCCTGAGCACCCCCTACCCGCTGGACCTGCTCGGCGCCCAGACCCAGGGCATGATCGGCTCCCTGCTGGCCCGCACCCTGCACGACGCCCTGCCCGGACGGCGGATCGCCGCGCTGGTCACCCACACCCTTGTCCGCGCCGCCGACCCGGCCTTCGACCACCCCACCAAGTTCGTCGGCCAGGTGTACCCCTACGAAGTCGCCTCCACGCTCGCCAGAAAGCGCGGCTGGCACATCGCAGCCGACACCACCGGCTGGCGCCGCGTCGTCCCCTCGCCGGCACCCGAACGCATCCTGGAGACCGACACCGTCCACGAACTGCTGAACAGCGGCACACTCGTCATCTGCGCCGGCGGCGGAGGCGTCCCTGTCACCGCCGACCAGGACACCGGCGCACTCACCGGTGCCGAGGCCGTCATCGACAAGGACCTCACCGCGGCGCTGCTCGCCGAGGACCTCAAGGCCGACTTCCTGCTCATCCTCACCGACGTACCCTGCGTCTACGCCGGCTACGGCACCCCCGACCAGCGGCCCGTCCTCGGCGCCACCCCCGCCGAACTGCGCCGCGGCGGCTTCCCCGACGGCTCGATGGGTCCCAAGACCGAGGCCGCCGCCCGGTTCGTCGAACGCACCGGGGGACTGGCCGCGATCGGATCGCTGGACGCCGCGTACGAGATCGTCCACGGCAGGTCGGGCACCCTCGTCAGGCCGGACCTGACCGTCGCGTGAACGCCCGTGACCAGAGGGCCGAACGGCCCTCGCCGAAGGCCGGAAGGCCAGGACACGGGCCCTGCCCGGCCCTCCCGGCGGCCATCGCGTCGCACGAGTATCGAAAGGGAGACATTCCAGTGCGGAGCAAGGGAGAGAAGCGGCGATGACAGCGACAGTGACAGCCGGGACGCGCGCCCCCGAGGCCTGGCGCGGCTTCGCCGGGACGCGATGGTGCGAGCACGTCGACGTACGCGACTTCATCCAGGCCAACTACACGCCGTACGAGGGCGACGCGGCCTTCCTGACCGGACCGACGGACCGCACCCGCACCGTGTGGGACAAGGTCAGCGCCCTCTTCCCGGAGGAGCGGCGCCGGGGCATCCTCGACGTCGACCCGGCGACCCCCTCGACGATCACCTCGCACGCACCCGGGTACATCGACCGCGAGCGGGAGCTGATCGTCGGCCTGCAGACCGACGCCCCGCTGAAGCGCGCGATCATGCCGAACGGCGGCCTGCGGATGGTCGAGAACAGCCTGAAGGCGTACGGCTACGAGCCCGACCCCTTCGTCACCCGCGTCTTCGGCACCTACCGCAAGACCCACAACGACGGTGTCTTCGACGCCTACACCCCCGAGATGCGCGCCGCCCGCAAGGCCGGGATCATCACCGGACTGCCCGACGCCTACGGCCGCGGCCGGATCATCGGCGACTACCGGCGCGTGGCGCTGTACGGCACCACCCGGCTGACCGCGGCCAAGCGCGCCGAACGCGCCCTGCTGGACGCCGAGCCCTCGACCGAGCACGTCATCCGCGATCGTGAGGAACTCGCCGAGCAGATCAGGGCGTTGGACGAACTGACGCGGATGGCGGCCACGTACGGCTGCGACGTCTCCCGCCCCGCCACCACCGCCCACGAGGCCGTGCAGTGGCTCTACCTCGGCTACCTCGCCGCCGTGAAGGAACAGAACGGCGCCGCGATGTCGCTCGGCCGCACCTCCACCTTCCTCGACGTGTACCTGCAACGGGACCTGGCGGAGGGGATCCTCGACGAGACCCGCGCCCAGGAGCTGGTCGACGACTTCGTGATCAAGCTGCGGATCGTACGGTTCCTGCGCACCCCCGAGTACGACGCCCTGTTCTCCGGCGACCCGACCTGGGTGACGGAGTCCCTCGGCGGCATCGGCACGGACGGCAGGCCGCTGGTCACCCGCACCTCCTTCCGCTTCCTGCAGACCCTGTACAACCTCGGCCCGGCCCCCGAACCCAACCTGACCGTGCTCTGGTCGCCCCGGCTGCCCACGGGCTTCAAGGAGTTCTGCGCCAAAGTGTCCATCGACACCAGCGCCGTCCAGTACGAGTCCGACGAGCTGACGCGTCCGCGCACCGGGGACGACACCGCGATCGCCTGCTGTGTGTCCGCGATGGCGGTCGGCCGCCAGATGCAGTTCTTCGGGGCACGGGTCAACCTCGCCAAGGCCCTGCTGTACGCGATCAACGGCGGCCGGGACGAGCTGACCGGCGAGCAGATCGCCCCCGAGACGCCCGCGCTGACCGGGGAGTACCTGGAGTACGAGGAGTTGTCGACGGCGTACGACCGCATGCTGGACTGGCTCGCCGCGACCTACGTCAACACGCTCAACGTCATCCACTACATGCACGACAAGTACGCCTACGAGCGCGTCGAGATGGCGCTGCACGACCACCCGGTCCACCGCTTCATGGCCTGTGGCATCGCGGGTCTGTCGGTCGCCGCCGACAGCTTGTCCGCCGTCAGGCACGCCCGGGTGAAGGTGATCCGGGACGTCACCGGGCTGGCCGTCGACTTCGAGACCGAGGGCGACTGGCCGGCGTACGGGAACAACGACGACCGTGTCGATGCCCTCGCGGTCGGCCTTGTCGAGTCCTTCATGGCGAAGGTGCGCCGGCACCCGACCTACCGGGAGGCCGAGCACACCCAGTCCGTACTGACGATCACCTCGAACGTCGTCTACGGCAAGCACACCGGCAACACCCCCGACGGCCGGCGCGCCGGACAGCCCTTCGCACCCGGGGCCAACCCCATGAACGGGCGTGACCGGCACGGTGTGGCGGCCTCCGCCCTTTCCGTCGCCAAACTGCCTTACGAGCAGGCCCGCGACGGCATCTCCCTGACGACGACGATCACCCCGGAGGGGCTGGGGCACGCGCCCGGCGAGCGAGTCGGGAACCTGGTCGGCATCCTCGACGCGTACACGGCCTCCGGCGGCTTCCACATGAACGTCAACGTCCTGGACCGGGCGACGCTGGAGGACGCGATGGAACACCCCGACAAGTACCCGGAGCTGACCATCCGTGTCTCCGGCTACGCCGTCAACTTCGTCCGTCTGACCCGTGAGCAGCAGCTCGACGTGATCAGCCGCACCTTCCACGGATCGCTGTGAGGACCATGGCGACCGGCCGGATCCACTCCTGGGACCTGTCCACCGGCGTGGACGGCCCCGGGACCCGGTTCGTCCTCTTCGTCAGCGGCTGCCCCCTCCGCTGCCTCTACTGCGCCAACCCCGACACCTGGCACATGAGGGACGGGAAGGAGGTCACGGTCGAGGCGGTGATGGCCGAGATCGAGAAGTGCCGGGCCTTCGTCACCACGGCCGGGGGAGGGGTGACCGTCACGGGCGGTGAACCGCTGCTGCAGCCCGCCTTCACCGCCGAAATCCTGCGCCGCTGCAAGGAGGCCGGCCTGCACACCGCCCTCGACACCTCCGGCTTCCTCGGCGCCCGGGCCACCGACCAACTCCTCGCCGACACCGACCTGGTGCTCCTGGACATCAAGTCCTTCGACATCCGTACGTACCGCAGACTGACCGGCGGAGAACTGGCGCCCACGCTCAACTTCGCCACCCGCCTGGACCGCCTCGGCATCCCCACGTGGATCCGCTATGTCCTCGTCCCCGGCTGGACCGATGCCCCGGAGGCCGTCGCCGGGCTCGCCCGCTTCGTCGCGGGCCTCGGCAACGTCGAGCGGGTGGACGTCCTGCCCTTCCACAAGCTGGGCGCCTCGAAGTACGGAGCCCTGGGTATCCCCTTCCCGCTGCGCGACACCCCGGTTCCCGAACCGGGGCTGACCGAGCGCGTGCGAGAGCAGTTCAGGGAGTGCGGGCTCGTCGCGTACTGAACCGCGCACCCGGGTCGAAGGCCGCGCGGACCACTGGCCTCGTACACGGGCCGACGTTCCTGGTGGCAACGCCTCGGCCGGGGCACGCAAGGGACCCACCAGACCTGAGGTCGAGCCGCTCGGCTCATGTGCCCAAGCCTGTGACGGAGTTGACTGAAAGTGAAGGAAATGACGACGACTCGAAGGGAGTGAGGGCAGTGGGTACGAGTCTCACGCCGGAGTTCTGGAGGCTGTTCTCCGTACTGCTGGTGGCGGCGATGGGAGTGACGTTCATCGCCACGGCGGCACTGGACGCGCTTGCCGTCCGGTTGCTCCGCCGTCGTACACCCAAACCCCCCGCCCAGGCGCTGCCCCGCCCGGCGCCCGAGGACCGTCGTGTGCCGGTCGGACACTGAGGGCTTGAGCTCCGGCGGACGGGGGCGCGATGCACGGCCATGGATGTCAGGCCGTGACCGGATCGTTCCGGTGCCGGCCTGGATCAGGCCTGCGGATCCGGCATCTGCCCAGGCCAGAATGGGAGACATGAACCGAGCGCTGATCGTGATCGATGTCCAGGAATCCTTCCGAGCCCGCCCGCTGTGGGAGGAGATCGCCAATCCGAAGATCGCGGAGCCGGTCAACCGTCTGGTGCGACTCGCCCGCGCCAACGGCGACCTGGTCGTCTGGGTCCTCCACACCGAGCCCGGCAGCGGCGGCGTCTTCGACCCGGCCCAGGGGCATGTCCGCCTGCTGGACGAACTGGAGCAGCCGCAGTCCGGTGAGCCGGTCCTGCACAAGACCTCTCACAACGCCTTCACCACCACCAACCTGCAACAACTGCTCACCGAGGCGGGCGTGCGCGAGCTGACGGTCTGCGGCATCCGTACCGAGCAGTGCGTGGAAACCACCACCCGGGTGGGAAGCGACCTCGGATACCGGATGGTCTTGGTCACCGACGCCACCACCACCAATCCGATCGGCGAGCTCAGCGCCGACGCGATCATCGAGCGCACGGAGGCCGTCCTGCGCGACCGGTTCGCCCGGATCTCCACGGTGGCCGAGCGGGAGGCGGAGCTGGGAGCATCCGAGGCGTGAGCCATGTCGTCTTCGTCCTCGTACCCGGCGTCCACCTGCTCGACCTCGCCGGACCGGCCCAGGTCTTCAGCATGGCGGGGGACTTCGGACAGCCCTACCGGCTGAGCTACGTCGCCGACCAGGAGCAGGTGTGCAGCGCCCAGGGCCTGCCGCTGGCCGCCCGCACCCAGTGGCCGGAGCTGGGCGCCGACGACCTGGTGGTGGTGCCGGGGTGGAGGGCGTCCACACTGCGCGCCGGGCCGGAGCTGAGCCGGTCCGTGCTGGAGCGACTGCGCGCCCACCACACCGCCGGGGGCGTTGTCGCCAGCGTGTGCGCCGGGGCCGAGGCCCTGGGCCGTGCCGGGCTGCTGGACGGGCGCCGGTGCACCACGCACCACCACCTCCAGGACGAGCTGGCGGCCCGCCATCCCCGGGCGATCGTGGTGCGGGATGTGCTGTTCACCACCGACGACCGGGTGGTGACGTCGGCCGGCATCGCCAGTGGCATCGACCTGGCTCTGCACCTGCTGGCCGTCCGCCACGGTCCCGCACTCGCCGCCCAGGTGGCGCGGGACATGGTGGTCTACGCCCGCCGCAACGGTCACGAGCCGCAGGCCAGCGCCATGCTCCGGCACCGCTCGCACCTCGATGACACCGTCCACCGTGCTCAGGACCTCATCGACGCGCGATTCGCCGAACCACTGCCGCTGGCCCACGTGGCCGCCAGCGTCGGCGTCAGCGAACGCACGCTGACCCGGATGTTCCACCGCGCCACCGGCGGCCTGACCCCGCTGCGCTACCAGCAGACCCTGAGACTGGAACGCGCTGAGCACCTGATCGGCCACGGCACAACGGTGGAAGCCGCGGCCCGCGAGGTGGGCTTCCAGGACGTTCGGATGCTCCGCCGTCTGCGTTCCCGGGCCCCTTCCGAGACGACGGGGTGAGCCTTTCCGGCTCGACACGGCCTCTCATGGCCTAGGCCCTGTCGTCAAATTCCCGTCCGCCCCGCGACGCCATGCACGCACTCTCACCGCACCAGGCACAGACCCGAGTACGTCCAGTACGAGGGCCTGTGCCCGGCACGCCGAGAGCACGCACCTGACGCCGCAGGGCCCGCCCTCCGGGCGGACGACGGGAATTTGACGACAGGACCTAGGACATGACCCAGCGGTGGCGGACATGCCAGGCGCCGCCGTCGGCGGTCGCCGCGCGCAGGCCGTGCAGGGTGTCCGGGCCTGCGAGCGCGGGGAGACGGGAGTCCCGCAGAGAGGCGAAGGCGAAGGTGCGCGCCGGGTCCCAGTCGGTGGAGTGGCGCAGACGGCGGGCGAGTTGGGCGAAGCCGAGCGGGGCCCCGGCCATGACCCAGGCGTCGGGTGCTTCGGCAGTCAGCCTTCTGGCGGGGCGCAACCAGGATGCGGCGGTCTCCGGCCAGTCCACCGACGCGAGGACCTTTCCGCCACGCGCCTCCCACGCGGCGGCGAAGGCTTCGGCAGCCGCCAGGGAATTCGCGTCGCGGCTGTGACCGATGGCCACGGTCTCGATCCGTGACTTCGGAACGGTCAACAGGCCTATGAGGGCGGCGAGTTCGGCGTCAGTGTGCGGCGTGGGTGCGGGCAGGTCGTTGAACTCGGCCAGCTCGGCGGCACCGATCAGGGGTGAGCGGGACCGCTCCCGCTCGGAGAGGATGCTCATGACGACGCGCTACTGCTTTCTCGGGTCGTTTTCCAGCGGGCGTACTCGTCTGGCAGGCAGACCGCGCAGGGCCGGTATCCGGCCGCGATCGCGGTGGCCTCGTCCGGAAAGAACACGCCCGTCCGGACCGAGCAGTGCGTACGTGCGGTGCGCGGCGGGGCGCGTCATCGACCTCGATCCCTCCCTGTCCAAAGTCACAAGTGGTGTCGCACCCCCAACCTTGCGCCTTGTGGATCGCCTTGCCCGGCGGGATTCGGACGTCACGTTGTGGAGACGGCGGTGCCCAGTTCCTGAAGAGGCTGGGTTGCCGACGTTCCCGCGACGAGGCGTCGGACGGCCTCGACGACCGCGTCGCGGTGCTGTCGGGTCTGCTCGGCAGCCTGGTCGTTGGTGGCCATGGGGCTGGTGGGCATCCATGCGTTGGCGAGGGCGAGGGTGAAGACGAGCAGGTCTTCGGGGGAGAAGGCCGTGGTCAGCAGGCCGTCGGTCTGCGACTGGGTGATCGCAGCGGTCTTCTGCCGCATGGAGGCTTCCAGCCCTTGAGGCTCGCGGTCCGTGCCCGAACGTTCGAGGCGGTGCCAGGTGGCCAGCCGGAGCTGGTGCGGGTTGGCGAGGAGGAAGTCGAACAGGCGGCCCGCGTAGCCCGGCAGGTCCTCGGGCGTGAACGGGACCTCGTCGAGGACGCGGGCGACATGCGCATCCATGACGGCGTCGAACAACTGCTCCTTGTTGCCGAAGTACGTGTAGATGAGGGCCTTGTTCACCTCTGCCGCAGCGCCTATGCGATCCACTCGGGCACCGGCGATACCGCGGGCCGCGAACTCGTCCGTCGCGGCTTTGAGCAGGCGGGCCTTGGAAGCCTCGGAGTCCCGGGGGCGGGCGGGGGGCTGGTGCTGGCGCATGCCTCCAGAGTAGTGCAACCAACTGTTTATTTGACACGCCCCACGAGCGGTCGCACTATATAAATGACTGTTTAGTTAGCAGGGTCCCGCCCTGCGGTTCCCGGCCTTCCCCAGCCACCGTCCTCCCGGAAGCGAAGACACCTCATGACCAAGACCTGGCTCATCACCGGCAGCTCCCGCGGCTTCGGCAGGGCACTCGCCCGCCACGTCCTCGACAACGGCCACCGTGTCGTGGCCACGGCCCGCCGCCCTGAGCAGCTCAAGGACCTCGTCGAGCGCTACGGCGACCGAGTCTGCGCCGTCGCCCTCGACGTCACCGACCCGGCGGCCGCCCGCGCCGCCGTGCAACTCGCCCTTGACGCCTTCGGCAGGCTCGACGTCGTCGTGAACAACGCCGGGTACGCCAACAGTGCCGCCATCGAGGACATGCCGGACGAGGACTTCCGGGCCCAGATCGAGACGAACCTGTTCGGCGTCGTCAACGTCACCAAGGCTGCCCTGCCCGTACTGCGCCGACAGGGTTCCGGCCACTTCCTCCAGTTCTCCTCCATCGGCGGACGCGTGGGCGGATCACCGGGCCTGAGCGCCTATCAGACCGCGAAGTTCGCCGTCGAAGGCTTCTCCGAAGTCCTCAACGCCGAGGTCGGGCCCCTCGGTATCAAGGTCACCATCATCGAGCCCGGTGGCTTCCGCACCGACTGGGGCGGCTCGTCCATGACCGCCCTGCCCGTAAGACCCGCCTACGAAGGGACCGTTGGCGCGATGAACCGCTACCGCGAACAGACCGCCGCGACCTGGCCCGGAGATCCGGCCCGGGCAGCCAGGATCATCACCGACCTCGTCGGGCTCGACGAGCCGCCGCTGCGCCTGCTGCTCGGCGCCGGAGCCGTCGAGATGGCGGCCGCCGCCTCCCGTACGCGTGCAGCCGAAGCCGAGCGATGGGCCGACGTCAGCCGCTCGGCGGACTTTCCCGCAGGCGAATGACGGAGGTGACGGGGCGGAGCGCGTCCACCGGATCCGCCCCCGCGGCGCCTCGACTCATGACGTTGTTGACGGCGGGGTTGTGGCGTTCGCTCGGTCGGGATCGGATACGGACGGTTTCGCGCGGACCACGGCTTGATCGCCTCGCGGTCCGAACAGGTGCAGGATTTCGACGCCGCTGTTGTTCGCCGGACCGAACCAGTGCGGTTCTCGGGTGTCGAACTCGGCCACTTCACCCGGGTGGAGTGTGCAGTCCCGCTGTCCGAGGATGAGGCGAAGTTCGCCCGCGAGGACGTAGAGCCACTCGTAGCCGTCATGGGTCACCAACGCCGGCTCGCGGGGAGCCAGTACCTGCTTGAACACCTGCACCCGACCCGGGTACTGCGTCAGCGGTGTCAGCTCCTCCATCAACCGAACGTCGTCCCGCCCCACCGGTTTTTCTGCCGTGGGCGGCAGTCGCGCTCCGGCAGGAACCGTTCGATGGAGCCGCAGCCCCGGCCGCGTCATCCGTCACCCCTCGGGGCGAGCCAATATCTGTGCCCGTGAAGTGAGAAAATGGCGGAAGGCACAACGAGGTTTACTGTATCGACAGGCGGAGCGCGGTTATTTACCGCACGTGATCGATCGCAACGTGCTACTGTAGATCCCAGTTGCAGTTGTGGTTCCCGAAATCTTGCAAGTGCCCTCACCGGTTTCATCTGCCGGTGGCGCTCTTTTCGGCTCCGGTGATTTTTCCGGCGGGGTAATCATCACGGCGACGCGGAGTGCGCACAGTGCGAAACTCCGAACACCGTCCCGAAGGAGATTTTACATGGCAGCCGGTACCGTGAAGTGGTTCAACGCGGAAAAGGGCTTCGGCTTCATCGAGCAGGACGGCGGCGGCGCGGACGTCTTCGCCCACTACTCGAACATCGCCGCCCAGGGCTTCCGCGAGCTGTCGGAGGGCCAGAAGGTGACCTTCGACATCGCGCAGGGTCAGAAGGGCCCGACGGCTGAGAACATCGTTCCCGCCTGACGCTGACACGTACTTAGCAGCTGGGGCCCGCACCTTGGGGTGCGGGCCCCAGCTCGCCGCTTTCCGGGGCGCAGTCGCTCCCTCAGGGCCGTGGTGATGTCACCCACGAGCTCCTCCGAATTCCCCGGGGATGCTCCACCCCAACGCTCCGGATGCAAATCCGCCAAGGCCTCACTCATGGAATGACCGGTCTCACTGTCGAGATCACGCTGCTCTCTTCGGCGGCGTATTCCGAGACCATTCCCAGCCGATCCGACTGATCCGACTGATCCCACCGATCTGACCGATCCGACCGATTCGGCTCCCCATTACTTTCGGCTCGTTCTTGCGATTCTCTGCGCTGTTCATTCGCTGCGGGAATTCCTTGATACGTGCCACATCAAGGAAGGTTCCACATGAACCGCACGCGCACAAATGATCGCTTCGCCCGCACCCGCACCCGCACCGGAAACTCTGGTTCCCAAAGGGGCGGCAGCCGCTTCGGAGCCGCGTCCTCCAGCCGCTCCACTGCCCCCAGCCGTACCAAGGGGTACGGACGCCAACAGGCCGCACCGCAAGGTGAGTTCGCGCTGCCGACGACGATCACGCCCGCGTTGCCCGCCGTCGAGGCGTTCGCCGATCTCGCCCTGCCGACGCCGTTGCTGGCCGAGCTCGGCCGCGCAGGTGTGACCGTACCGTTCCCGATCCAGGCGGCGACCCTGCCGAACTCCGTCGCGGGCCGTGACGTACTCGGCCGTGGCCGCACCGGCTCCGGCAAGACCCTCGCCTTCGGTCTCGCCCTGCTGGCCCGTACGGCCGGTCGACGCGCCGAGCCGCGGCTGCCGCTGGCCCTGGTCCTCGTACCCACCCGAGAGCTGGCCCAGCAGGTCACCGACGCGCTCACTCCGTACGCCCGTTCCGTGCGACTGCGTCTGGCCACGGTGGTCGGTGGGATGCCGATCGGCAGGCAGGCCAGTGCGCTGCGCGGCGGGGCCGAGGTCGTCGTAGCGACGCCGGGCCGGCTCAAGGACCTCATCGACCGCGGTGAATGCCGTCTGGACCAGGTCGCCATCACCGTCCTCGACGAGGCCGACCAGATGGCCGACATGGGCTTCATGCCCCAGGTCACCGCGCTGCTCGACCAGGTGAGTCCCGAGGGGCAGCGGATGCTGTTCTCGGCCACCTTGGACCGCAACGTCGACCTCCTGGTCCGCCGCTACCTGAGCGACCCCGTGGTCCACTCCGTCGACCCTTCCGCGGGTGCGGTCACCACCATGGAGCACCACGTACTCCACGTGCACGGCGCGGACAAGCAGCGGACGACCACCGAGATCGCGGCACGCGAGGGCCGGGTGATCATGTTCCTGGACACCAAGCACGCGGTGGACCGGCTGACCGAACACCTGCTGAACAGCGGCGTCCGCGCCGCGGCCCTGCACGGAGGCAAGTCCCAGCCGCAGCGCACACGGACCCTGGCCCAGTTCAAGACCGGGCATGTGACGGTGCTCGTGGCGACCAATGTCGCGGCGCGCGGGATCCACGTCGACAACCTCGACCTGGTCGTGAACGTTGACCCGCCCAGCGACCCCAAGGACTATCTGCACCGGGGCGGCCGTACTGCCCGCGCCGGCGAGTCCGGCAGCGTCGTCACCCTGGTGACGCCTCAACAGCGACGCGACATGAGCCGACTGATGACTGCCGCCGGGATCACCCCCCAGACCACCCAAGTGCGCTCGGGTGAAGCCGAGTTGAGTCGCATCACCGGCGCCCAGGCCCCCTCGGGGATCGCGGTCACCATCACCGCGCCGGTCGTGGAACGTCCTCGGCGCGGCTCCTCTTCCCCGTCCCGGGGCCGCCGCGGCCGTACCGGCCAGGGCCGATCCGCGGGCGAGGCGGCACGCCGCACGCCGCGGCGGTCGTCCGCAGCCACTGCGGCGGCCTAGAACCTTCGTGATCGGAAACCTCACCCATCCATCCAGGAGGCCCCCTTTGACACTGGTTCAGACGCAGCAACGCCTGGTCGGTCCCGCTCCCACGACCGTGTTCGACGCCCTGGACGCATCCGGACCGCGAGTCGGTGACGACATCACCGTCGAGGTGGCCCTGTTCCTCATGGCCAGTGCCCGTGTCGAGTACCTGCTCCTTTGCGACCAGGACGAACACTGCACAGGTTCGGTCACGCGGGCCCAACTCGCCGTGGTCCGTGACAGCCCCGCCTACACGGACCGGATCCGTGTACGGGACGTCCTCGGCACCGGCGGACCGCATGGCCGCGGCCCTGGCGCCCTCGCCCGCACCGTCTCCCTCTGATCCGGCTCACCCGATCGGCATCAGCCCCGTTCCTCCCTCTCCCTTCTCCCTTCCCTGCGAGGCATCATGCGCTGCGTCATCGCCCGGTTCCCCTTCGACCTCACCAAGAGCGGGGTACTTGCCTCGATGAAGGGCGTCAAGCCGGAGCCCATCACGGGGGAGTCCGTTCTCATCGGCCGCCGCCACTACCCCGCCAAGCAGGTGGGCGTGGTCATCACCCGGCAGGACCCCCGCGACTTCACCAGCGGGGAAGTCACCCGGGCCATGGCTCGCCTCGGCTTCACCTGCCGAGGCACTCAGGAGCCCACCCGTGAGTCGGCGACCGCCATGCGGACCCTTACGCCGTTGCAGACCGCGTCGGCGATGCTCGGCAGCCCCACGCCTCTGGGACTGTGAGAACCGACGGAAGCTGACACCAGGACAGCGATGGGGCCCTGCCGACGCGCGTCGGCAGGGCCCCATCGCATGTCACCGTCCGGTCGACGGCTCCCGGCCGGCCGGAGCGGTCCGCGTACGGTGCCTCACTGGTCGGAGTAACTGAAGTCGCCCACGGTCCAGGCACTGACGTCCTTGATCGCGACGCGATACATTCCGCCCGTCTCGGGAATTCCGATGTTGCCCTGCAGGATCCGGGCGAGGTGGAAGTGTAGATGTGTGGGGGCCTGGCCGGGTTCGGGTCGGCCCACTGTCCGGTCGGCGGAGAAGACGTCGGAGAAGGGGCCCAGGCGGTCCGAGTCCTTCAGGACCTCCGACACGCGCTCCCTCCATACGGCTTCGGGAGCCAGCCGCCCGGTGATGACGGTACCGCCGACCACCACGGTCAATGACATCTGATTGCTCTGCTCGGACTCCACCAAGGCGCAGAGATCCACGAGCAGCTCGTCAGGGTTCGACATGAGAGCCGATTCTATTCGGTGCGCGATCCGAGCGCTGGAGTCGGTCGAGTCGATCGCCGCGTCCCCACTGCCACCTGCTCATATGGCCCGCACGACAGAGAATATCCGTGCCTTGGGCAACCTAAAATCTATGTTTGACAGAGTAGACATTGGGCGGTGGCATGATTAGTGTTTCTCTCGTAGTGCAGAAGTTCGCAGGCCGGGGTGACTGTGGAGTCTCGAAGCCGAGTTGTCCGTAGGACGGTGACGAGACGGACGGTCGCTCCGCCTGACAAGTGAGTTGATCCAGCGGAGGAACGGAAGGAGCCGACGCCATCAGGATCGCCCGGCCGACAAGCACGAGGTCGGGTGCCGCAAGACCCCGGAATGGAAGGTGGTCCCCGGTCACGCATCCGCGATCCCCGCATTCCCGCCCCGCACTGGGGCCAGGTAGCGGAAACAAGAGGTCGGCAGAGCGGTAGTGCCGACAGATGGTGTTCAATTTCCTTCGGGGCCCTGGTGCCGTACGGCATCGGGGCCCCTCGACGCGTTGCACAACGAGGTGAAATGACAGCAGATACTCCACTGAGTGGTCGTCTGGACGACGACGACTACCCCGCGTACACGATGGGCCGGGCCGCCGAGATGCTCGGCACGACACCCGGCTTCCTCCGGGCCATCGGCGAAGCCCGCCTGATCACACCGCTGCGCTCGGAGGGTGGGCACCGGAGGTACTCCCGCTACCAACTCCGGATCGCCGCTCGCGCCCGCGAGCTCGTCGACAGGGGGACTCCCGTCGAGGCCGCTTGCCGCATCGTCATCCTCGAGGACCAACTCGAGGAAGCGCAGCGCATCAACGCCGAGTACCGTCGCGCCGCGAACGAGGTGTCCGACACTTCCGGTTCCGGCTGAGCGCGAACGGCCCGGTCACGAATGCCCAACCACGTACGCCCAACCGTGGGTCCCTCAACGGGACCACGGCCGTGCTCCGTGGTGGGCTGCGCAGTGCAACGGAGTTGACGCGCCGTGTGGAGGATCACCCGTATGGGGCATTCGCCTCGTCGGCGCCGGGGCGGCCGAGGAGCTACTGGCCGTTCCGGTCGCTGGGGTCGGTGCGGAGGTTGGCCGCCAATCGGGTGATGCTCTGGACCGCGAGCTCGGCGAAGTTCGAGCGGGCGACGATCGCGGTGGTCTCCCCTTGCCTGCGGACGCTGCGCAGGTCGCGCTGGACCTGGCGCGAGAGCTGATGGAGCTCGCGTTGGGCGGTGGCGAGTCGCTGCTCGGCGGCGCTGCGGATCCGACGGTGCTCACGTCGGGTGCGGGGGACGGCCGAAGGGCTCGGTGCGGGCATGTCGGCGCTCGTGTCTACGTGGTGCGGCTGCGTCACCGTCACGGGGCGGATGCCGACGGCGTCGAGGTAGGTGGCGAGTGAGCCGAGGTCGGCCGTGCCGACCACGGCCGCGACGTACCCGTCCGGACGGACCAGCACCCATTCCTCGGACGACAGCCCGTATGCGCTGTGGACATGGCCGCCGGTGTCGAGGATGTCGCCCCCACCGCCGATGATGTGGATGTGCAGGCCACGGCGCGGCGCCGGTGCATCGTCGACGTCGTAGCCGAGCAGGGTCCAGTGGGGGCCCTGGAACAGGCTGAACAAGCGCGTGGGGAGGCCGCCCGCGCCGGTCACGGGCGCGTCGGGGGCGCGGTCGCCGGCCCGGACGCCGTTGTCGCGGTCCGGACCACTCATCGACAAGGGTGAGTCCAGGTAGCCGAGATCGAGCTGACTCACCTCGCGGCCCCGGTGGGTGTTTCGGTTCTTGGCCGCTTCGAGCAGCCTCTCGGAGAGACCGAGGACGGCCTCGGCGATCGGCCGCCGCTCCTTCTCGTAGGTCGACAGCAACGATTCCGGAGCGCCGTCGAGCACGGCGGCGAGTTTCCAGCCGAGGTTGTAGGCGTCCTGGACGCTCGTGTTGAGGCCCTGTCCGCCGGTCGGCGGATGGCAGTGTGCCGCGTCCCCGGTCAGGAACACCCGCTCGCGCTGGTAGGTTTCGGCCAGCCGGGTGTTCATCTCGAATGCGGACGCCCAGGACACCGAACGGATCACGACGTCGTTCCGGCCGGTGCGTTCGCCGAGGAACGAGGTGAGCCCCTCCGCCGAAAGGTCGATGTCGACATCGAAGGGGATCGGGGCCTGGAGCTGGAACATGTCGGTGCCGTAGAGCGGGCACATCGACACCTGCGCCGCCGTGTCCTCGCCCCAGCGGTGCCAGGCGTCCGACGAGACGCCATCGGCCAGTACGTCCGCGACGACCGCCCGGACGCCGAGGGTCTTGCCGGGGAAGCCGATGCCGAGGGCCTTGCGGACGAAGCTCGATCCGCCGTCGGCGCCTATCAGGTATGAGGCCCGCACGGTCCGCTCGCCGTCAGGGGTCGCGATCCGTGCCGTCACGCCGTCGGCATCCTGGTCGAAGCCGACGAGTTCGTGGCTGTAGTGCGGGGCGTGGCCGAACTCGGTCAGCCGTTCCCGCAGCCGGCGCTCGGTGAGGAACTGAGGGACGAGCAGCGGAATCTGGTACGGCTCGTCCGGCGTCGGATCCGACATCTCGACGGTGGCCTTGTCGACCGGTCCCTCGGCGGTGTGGAACCGCTGGACGGGGTACTCACCCCCGGAGGCGACGATCCGGTCGATCACGCCGAGGTCCTCGAACACCTCTTGGCTTCGGGGCTGAATGCCCTTGCCGCGGGAGCCGATGAACGGATGCGCCGCCTTGTCGATCAGCAGGAATCCGACATTCCGGCGGGCGAGGTCGATGGCGAGGGTTAATCCGGCCGCTCCCGTTCCGCAGATGATCACGTCGGTGTCCGGGGTGTGAGTCATGGCTCAGCTCTCCGTAGGCAGTAGTTGACCGGGCGGTTTCAGCACGCCCGAAGGCCACACGCCAAGATTGGTTCGTGGCACGTACTAAACTAGTTCGCGGCACGAACCTTTGCAAGTAGAATCGGAGTATGACTTCGCCCAACTGCACGCCGCCCCCGGTCGCACCGTCACGCACAGGTGAGGATCCCGGGCCGGTGGACGTGGACGCCCTCGCCCAGCTGTCGTTTCTGGTGCACGGCGCCCTGGACGAGATCGCCGGGCAGCATGACTTGTCGATCATCCAGACGCGACTGCTCGGGGTACTGCGGGACCGGGAGCCGACGATGAACCAGCTCGGTCGGCTGCTCGGCCTGGACAAGTCCTCGATCAGCGGCCTGGTCGACCGCGCGCAGCGTCGCGGCCTGGTCACGCGCACCGTCAGCGCGAGCGACCGCCGCGCGTTCCAGGTGTCGATCACTGACGCCGGCCGACAGCTCGTCGAACAGCTCGCGGCACAGTTCGCCGAGCGGATCGAGCTGTCCGTCGCGCCGCTCTCGGACGCCGACCGGCAGCGGCTGTCCCAGTTGGCGGCCCAGGTCGTGGCCTCCGACGCCCACCGCCGCGGTATCGACCTGCGCACCGCACCCCGCTGACCGGGCCTCGGAGAACCCGCTCCTGCTGGGGGAGGGGGCGGCTCGAGCGACGACGCCTGGCTCTCCGGCGCCGGACCTGCGAGGCCGCCCCCTCTTCACCGCGTGTGGATCACCAGCCGATGCCGAGCGTCAGCCTGGTCGGCGGGTTCGCGTTGTCCAGGATCTGCACGGACGACTGGTCGTTGATGTCGTCGTAGGGGAAGGCATAGGCGCGCCGGTCGAGGCCGACGGTGTGGAGGAAGCTGCCGCCTCCGCTCCCTCCGCCGCCCCCGCTGCCGATGACGTAGGAGAAGTGCGGGGTGTCGTAGAGCGGGCCGCTCTTCTCGTACGGGTGCCTCTTCGGGTGCGGAGTGCGGAGCGCGGGTGGGGTTGAGAGCGCTCCGGCGCTTTGTGAGAGCGCTCTCACAGCAGCTGCGCGGACAATGTGCTCCCCGTCACTCCGTACGTCAAGAGGTGAAGTCGGGAAAGCCCTTCCGGTGTAGGTGAGTTCACGTCGTGAAAGAAGGGGGTGTGCTCAGCGCGTATGCAAGGGGCACACGAAAAGCGCGGCAGTCCGCGGATGTGCCGAGCGGACACCGCCGTGAGCAGTGGGTTCAGGAGCGGCCGAGGGGAGTTGGGCGGGTGAGTACCACGCCCAGCAGGGACGACCGGGGGACGTAACCGAAGTGGCGGGAGTCCTGTGTGCGGGCGGCGTCGCCCCGGACTATCAGGGAACCGGGGGGGCACCAGTGCGCCGTCCGGGGCCCCGACGATCTCGCGTACATCGGGCGGCACGGCATCGCCGGGCAGGGCGGAGACCCGCTTGACCAGCCAGGCCAGGGCGTCGTCGCCGTCGCCGAACGGGACGGGGTTGCGGAAGACCACCGCGTCGCCGCGTCGCACGCGCGTGGTACGGCGGACGAGCAGCCGGTCGCCGTCCGCGAAGGCCGGGGTCATGCTCGACCCGGTGACCCTGATGAGGGCGAGGCGTGAACGCAGTACGCGTACGGACAGGAGCAGCATGCCCGCGCTCGTTGCCATCGCCACCGTCGTCCGCCCCGCACCCGTCATGTGGCCGCCTTCCGTTCCGGGCGGCTCATGTGGCCGCCTCCGTGGTTCTGCCGCGGTCGCCGCGCTCGGCGTAGCCCGCCGCCTGCAGGCCGAACAGCCGGGCGTAGTGCCCGCCGCCCAGTGCCATCAGCTCGTCGTGGGAGCCGAGTTCGGCGATCCGGCCGTCCACCAGCACGGCGATCGCGTCCGCGTCGCGCAGGGCGCCGAGCCGGTGTGAGACCAACAGCGCGGTCCGTCCCAGGCGGTGGCGACCGAGTGTGCGGTGCACCTCGTGCTCGGCCTCCGGGTCCAGGCCCGAGCTGGGCTCGTCCAGGATCAGCAGATCGGCGTCGCCGCGCATCAACGAGCGGGCCAGCGCGACCCGTTGCCACTGGCCGCCGGAAAGGGTGACCCCGGGGGTGCCGTCCTCCTCGTCGAGGTGGACCCGGCTGAGCTGGGTCTCGTACCCGTCAGGGAGGCCGCGCAGGGTCGCGTCGATGCCGGCGAGCCGCGCGCTGTCGCGGATGTGCTCCAGGTCCTCGCGGTACGGCAGATCGCCGATGCCGATGTTCTCGGCCGCCGAGAGGTCGTACGTCATGTAGTCCTGGAACGTGACGCCGATCCGACGGCGCAGCTCGGCCACGTCCATGGTCCGGATGTCGGTGCCGTCCCAGAGGATCGCGCCGCGTTCGGGGTCGTAGAACCGGCAGAGCAGCTTGATGAGGGTGCTCTTGCCGGCACCGTTGCGGCCCACCAGGCCCATCGCGGTGCCCGCCGGGACGGTCAGGTTCACCCCGCGCAGTACCCAGGGGCCGGAGGTGTCTTAGCGGAACCAGACGTCGCGCAGTTCGATTCGTCCGGTGAGGGCCGGTGCGGGGGCCTCGCCCCGAGGCAGGTCGTCGGGGGTGTCGAGCAGGTCGAGATAGTGGCCGAAGAGCCGCACGCCCTCCGCGGCCGATCCGGCCTGGAGCACGATCCCGGTGAACGCCCCCTGCACTCCCGCGGCGGCGGCGATGAACAGCGTCACATCGCCGATCGTGGATCACCCGCGAGGGCCTCGGCGAGACCATGCTGGGCTTCTTCTCGCCCGACTGCCGGGCCTGCAAGGAGCGGCTGCCGCTCTTCGTGGAGCAGGCGCGCACCACGGCCCGCGAGACCGGTCGCAGCGTCCTCGCCGTCGTGCACGGCACCGACGAGGAGGCTCGCGAGCAGGTGGCGGCGCTGTCCGAGGTCGCCCATGTCGTGGTCGAGCCGGGCGACGGGCCGCTCGGCGAGGCCTTCGACATCACCGGGTACCCGGTCTTCGGCCTGATCACCGTCGACGGCACCCTCAGTGCCACCGCCTTCGACCCCGGCCGCCTGCCGGCGCCCTCGAAGGCCACGGTCTGACCCCGGGCACCGCCCCCCGGGTCAGGACGGACCGTCGGGTCTCGCCGCGGCGGCCAGGCTCGGCTGGAGCCGGCGGGCGGCGTCGAGGTGGTCGGCGGTCCAGATGACGCGGACGGCCGTGTCCGTGGCCTGTCCGCGCTCGTCGCTGAGATCTCGGCGTAGGGATTCGACCAGCTGTGCCTCGGCCGCGGGGTTGCGCGGCAGCGGATCCCGGACGGAGGCGTTGTGCCCGAGACCGGCGGCCAGATCCCGGTACCAGCTGGAGATCTGGCCGGCGGCGCTCAGCAGGACGAGGCCGGCCTCCGCCCGGTTCGGCGCGCTGTCCAGTTCGCCGGCGCGTCTCCACAGCCCGAGGACCGCGTCCGCCGCGAGGCGCAGCCCCACGATGCCGGTCACCAGAGTGGTCATGTCGGCCAGGGGTACCGGTTTGGCGCCGCGTTCGGCCAGATAGCTGCGGAACGCGTCGTCGAGCCTGCGTGCGGCGGCGGCCGCTTCGACGCCCTCCCGCAGCGCGACCTCGTCCGACACGGGCGCGGTGCCGCAGTGGCCGATGGCGTACTGCACCGCGCCCGCCAGATACCGGGCGCTGTCCGTGTAGGCCTCGGCGAGCGCCCGGTCGACGGCCGCCGTGGCGCCGCGCGGCCAGAAGAACAGGCCCACCAGCACACTCACCGCGCAGCCGATGGCGATGTCCTGGATCCGCAGCAGCACGATGTGCCAGTCGGGGTCCTGGCCGATGTTGAACAGGATGACGAGGGTGATGGTGAAGGACGCCTGACCGGCGGCGAAGGAGATGGCGGAGGGGGCGATACCGGCGACGAACACGGCGAGGGGCAACAGGAACCAGAGCGCCGTGCCGTGGTGGCCGATGAGGTGCAGCAGCCCGGTGCCGATGATCGAACCGGCGAGGGTGCCGCCCAGGGCGCGGACCGCGTTCTGCCCGGTGTTGAGGGCGTTCGAGCGCAGCACCGACAGGGTTCCCAGGAGCACCCAGAACGAGTGCTGGACGCTGGTCACGTTGGCGAGGCCGACCGCGATGCCGAGGCCGAGCGCTCCCCGCAGGCTGTTGTGCAGCCAGACGGACTGCGGCTGAAGGTGGGCGGCGGCCCGCTCGCGCGCCGCCGCCAGCGGTCGGGTCACGGCATCGGGCTCGCGGCCCAGCAGGCGTTCGAACCAGCCGCGGCGTTCGGCGGCTGCGGCCAGGGCCACGTTGTCCGCGATCTGAAGCGTCGCGAAACCCAGCTCCTGTGCGCGGAACGAAAGGTCCAGCGCCCCGATGACGGGGTGCACCTGAGAAGGCGTGCCGGCACCGCCCTGGCGCACGGGCAGCCGGGTGGTGGCGTTGCGCTCCATGCCGGCCATGGCCTTGCGCAGACTCTCCGAGGCCGCGTGCAGCCCGTCCGGCGAGCCGAGCGGGGTGTCGAGCAGCGCGGCCACCTCGTCGAGCACGGCCGCGGCGGCCCGCCGTACGGACTGGGCGTCGACGTCGCAGGCCGTTCGACCGTCGAGCGGGGGCGCGCTGTCGGCCAGGATGCTGCTGAGCCAGGTCAGTTCGTCGACCAGGCGGACGAGGGCGCGCGAGCTGGTGGACAGGCCGGTGGGGCGGTACGGGGTGGCGTCGAAGACGGTGCGCAGCTCGGCCGCGGCGGCTGCGGCCTCGTCGGCTCTGGTACGGCACTGACCTGTGCTCGGCGCGGCAGGACCGCCCGCCAGGAGGGACGCGTCGGTGCGCAGCTGTTCGGCGGCCGCACAGCAGACCCGGGCGGCGGGTGCGCTGAGGGGGTCCCTGCTGGGACGGGGCCACAGCAGGGTGACCGCGAGCATCGAGGCGGCTGCCGCGAGGCCCGCTCCCGCGAGCCGGGCGGGAAGCTCCGCGAACGGGACGGGCGAGGTCACCGGGAGGATGAAGGCCAACAGCAGCGCGGTCGAGGCGCCCGCGAGGACCGAGCTGACCACCCCGGAGAACAGCACCAGGAAACCGATGACGACCATGGTGGTAACCGCGAGCCAGGTCTCGTCGGCCACGAGCGTACCCAGACAGATCAGGACGGCCCAGGCCACCGCGAGGCCGAGGTGGGCGCGTAGCCGCTGCACCATCGGACCGGTGAAATCCACGAGCAGCAGCATCGAGAACGCACCGAACGCGGCGAAGGTCGCCATCGTCGGTGAGCCGATGACCTGGCTGCACAGGGCGAACAGCGCGGGCATGACGAGCGCCGTCCGCCCGGCACGCCGGGTCGCCGCAAGCTCGGGATCGCGGTCGCGCAGCCACGACGCGACCGACCCGGGACGGATTCGGCTGGATGTCCGCACGTGTCCGCCCACCTCCTGTCGACAGGCCTACGCCCCACCGAGTGTGACGTCCGTGCCGGAGCGACGTCACCCGAACGCGATCCCTGCTCGTGATCCACCCGGGCGGGGTGTGCCCGCACCGGGTGGATCACCAGGTCGTGGCGACGGAGCGGAGAGCGGTCCAGGTGTCACCCTCGTGGGCGTAGTCCATGGTCAGCCGCAGTGGCCAGTTCGCGTGGGCGCCGTAGACCGTCGCATCCGCGATGATCCGGCCGACGAGACGTGCCGTGTCGCCCTCGATGCCCACGGTGACGTCCTTCTCGTCGACGTGGTGGTAGTCGAACCGTCCGGCGCGCATCTGCGACAGCCACTCGGCCTTGGGCTGCACGTACCCGGTGATGTGGGTGAGGGCGAACCCGTCGTCGAGGGTGTCGGTGTCGCCGTCGGTCATCGCCTGAAGGTGGGCGCGGTAGGCGTTGACGACTTCCGCGTGCTCGATCCGGGTGAGCTCGTCGCTCGTCCACGTCGTCATCGGCTTGACTCCTTGGCGGTACCGGGTTCGGAAACAGGCCCGCCGTCGCCCGGCACCGGCCGGTCCGCGTACTGCTCCTGCCAGAGCAGGTCGAGGAGGACGATCGCGTCGTGGTCGGGAGTGCCGGGTTCGGCGTAGTACGCGACGAGGCGGTGGCCCGGGGTGCCTTCCAGCTCCATGGACCGGTAGCCGAGGGTGAGGTCGCCGACCTCGGGGTGGTGGAAGGTCTTACGACCGTGCGTGCTTCCCTTCACGTCGTAGCGCTCCCACAGCCGGGCGAACTCCGGGCTCTTCAGCAGGAGTTCCCCGGCGAGCCGGGCCAGGTCGGCGGAGTCGGGGTGGGTGCCGGCCAGGGCGCGCAGGCGGGCGACACAGCCGCGGACCTGGTTGCCCCAGTCGTGGAAGAGGTCGCGTGAGACGGGGTGGGGGAAGACGTACCGGGCGATGTTGCGCTGTCTGGCGGGCCAGTCCTCGATGCCGGTGAGCAGTCGCAGCCCCGCGGGGTTGGTGGCGAGGAGGTCGCTGGTACGGCTGACGACGTGCGCGGGGCCCGGGCGTGCGGCGCAGGCCGGCGCCGGCGGTCAGCCCGGCCTCCTCCGGGGTCACCCGGGCCCGGCGGGCACGCAGGAAGCGCCCCAGCTCGGTGCCGTTCTGCTGCTCACTCGTCATGCGTCCCGGTCTGCGGGCGCCTCGACCGGCGCGGGAGGCATGTAGGGGCCCTGTCGCACCCCCGAACAGCGCTCCCCGGCACAGCTCGGCCTGTCATTTTGCGCACGCGGTGACTTCCTGCTGTCGAGTGAGCCGGAAGCGCGGTCAGCGAGCGAACGCCTCGTTCAGGCGGACGTTGTAGCCGTCTTCTTCCATGAGGACGACGGTGACGCCGAACGGGGAGGGATGGTCCAGTTCGAGCGGGATGAAGGAGTAGTTGACCGCGGCCTGGACGGGAAGGACCAACTCGCCGCCCGGTTGCGGCTCGATGGCGGGCTGCCATGCGGGCTCGGTCGAGTCCCGGCCCTCGGGGGAGCGGGCCGAGGGCTGCTCGGTGTAGGGGAACTGATGGAGCACATGGCCGTCCTTCGTGGCGTGCACCATGTTCAGGCACGGCACCGGGCCGGTGATCGGCAACTGGCAGGCGGTGGCGACGTCGTGGGTCTCCCAGGCGAGAACGACCTCGTCGGCGCCGGCCGCCGCGGCGATGTTCGCGAGTTCGGCGATGCCGGTGAGCGCGTCCTTGCCGGGCTCGGTCGGCCGTACCCAGATCAGGCCGACCAACTCGCCGCGCACCAGGGGCATGATGACCGGCCGTGGCACGGCGCCCTCGGCGAGCCCCGCGGCGTACGCGCTCTTCATCGACTCCACCAGCGCGTCCCACGTCTGTGCATCCATGAACTCACCCTCATCGCCCGCCTGTTTCCGATCAGGCTGACCCTGTCATGCGGGCCGTGTCCTTCGCCAGCGGCTCGGACCGGTCAGGCGGGCGCTCCGGACAGGACTTCCACCTTGCCGGTGTCGAGCGAGTAGTAGGCGCCGACCACGGCGAGCGCGCCCTTTTTCACGAGGGGGGCCAGGTCCTGATTGGAGCGCAGGTCGGCAGCGGTCAGCGTCACCTGCGCTCGGGCCATGGAGTCCACCGGGTCGGCACCGCCCATATGGACCGCCTTCTCGTACGCCGGGCGCAGGGCCTTGGCGATCGCCTCCAGATTGCCGGGCAGCGGTTTGCCGTCACGGATGGACTTGTACGCCGCCTCGACGGCGCCGCAGCGTTGATGCCCGAGAACCACGATGAGCGGAGTGCCGCTCGTCATGGGCCCGTACTCCACGGAACCCGTGACCACCGGGCCGATGGCCTCCCCGCCCGTACGCATCACGTACAGGTCACCCAGCCCGGTGTCGAAGAGGAGTTCGGGCGGCACCCGGGAGTCGATGCAGGAGAGGATCGCCGCGAAGGGCTCCTGCTTCTCGGCCACGAACTCGCGCCGGACCGGATCCCGGTCGGGATGTCGAAGATCGCCGCTCACCCAGCGCTTGTTGCCTTCCATCAGTCTGGTGAACGCCGAGGCGGGCGTGGTCGGCCGCGGTTCCGGCGAGGCGCTGGTCGCCGACGGGGCGGCGCTCGTCGGCACACACCCCGTAAGTATGACCGTGGCGGCCGCGAGACCGCCGACGAGAAGAACTCTGCGATCGGGATGTCCCGCTCTGTCCATCAGCCCTGACCTCTCAGTCCGCCGAGATGTCTCCGTACGCCTTGACCAGGGGCGATTGTGCAGTGCGGTAATCGAAACGGACGGGAGGCACACGGGGGCGCAGGCCTCATTGCCACCGATGGCCCACGACCGCGAGACCTGGAACGGTCTGCGGCGGAGCTTCGCAGCCGGCAGGTCAGATGCCCATCGACGCCATCTCGATCGCCGACCGGTAGTTCGCCGCCGCGGTCACCACGCAGGCCCGGTAGGGCCGGTTGTCCTTCACGACGAGGAAGTAGTCCTTGAGGTTCTTCCAGTAGCTGAGCAGATAGCCGACGCCGGGGAGGAAACCGGGCGGCCGGGGTACCAGCGCGAAGGCCTCGGAGCACCGGAGGATCTCCCCGGTCGCCTGGGAGAGGACGTCGGCGACGTCGGGGTTCATGTTCCAGCCGGCGGCCAGGTCGGCGTTCCAGATGGAGGCTGCCACCTCCCGCAGGTGCGCCTCCTCCTCCGGGGAGAAGTCGCTCCGGCCGAAGGCGTGCAGGGCTGCCAGGGGTGTCCCGGCCGGGGAAGGTCCGGCGGCGGCCGTGGCCGCCGTGCCCGAGACTCCGAGAAGCAGTGCGGCTGTTGCGGCCGCCGCCACGGTGTACACGGCCCGTCTGCCGCCCATGCTGATCGGTCCCCTCTGCGGATGCGTCCGGGGCCTGCCGCCCGGGCAGGGCCGACGCTGTCATGTCCGGTACATACGGGTCAACGGCGGCAATCTGCCACCCGCGGCCGACGGCTGCTTCTTGACGCCGGTTCACCAGGAAGCCGCCCGAGACCCCGTCGCGCGGCGGAAGGTACGCATCCGTCGGAGATCGCGGGGCACCATGATGGTGGCGGGAACCACCCGTGCGGGCGACGACGTACGTCCGCCCTGGACGGCCCACCCCGAATTCACGGTGTTCCGAGCGGGACATGGACGGGAGTGGCCCGGTTCACATGGCATAACGGGGGCGTCACCGACAGCATGGTCCTCGTCACCGGCAGGCCGAAGGGATCCAGGATGTTCCGCAAGGTGCTGGTCGCCAACCGCGGCGAGATTGCGATTCGCGCGTTCCGCGCAGGCTATGAACTGGGCGCGCGAACCGTGGCCGTCTTCCCTCACGAGGACCGCAACTCGCTGCACAGGCTGAAGGCCGACGAGGCCTACGAGATCGGCGAGCCGGGGCACCCGGTACGGGCCTATCTCTCCGTGGAGGAGGTCGTCCGTGCCGCACGCAAGGCGGGTGCGGACGCCGTCTACCCGGGCTACGGGTTCCTGTCGGAGAACCCGGAACTGGCGCGCGCCTGCGAGGAGGCGGGCATCACGTTCGTCGGCCCGGACGCCGCCACTCTCGAGCTGACGGGAAACAAGGCCCGCGCCGTGGCGGCGGCCCGGGCGGCCGGCGTGCCGGTCCTCGGCTCCTCGGCGCCCTCCGACGACGTCGACGAACTGGTTCGCGCCGCCGAGGACGTCGGCTTTCCCGTGTTCGTCAAGGCGGTCGCGGGCGGCGGAGGGCGCGGCATGCGGCGGGTCGAGGACCCGGCCGCACTGCGTGAGTCCATCGAGGCGGCCTCCCGCGAGGCGACGTCGGCGTTCGGCGACCCCACCGTCTTCCTCGAGAAGGCCGTCATCGATCCGCGCCACATCGAGGTGCAGATCCTCGCCGACGGACAGGGCAACGTCATCCACCTGTTCGAGCGCGACTGCTCGGTGCAGCGCCGCCACCAGAAGGTGATCGAACTGGCGCCCGCGCCGAACCTCGATCCGGCGCTGCGGGACCGGATCTGCGCCGACGCGGTGCGGTTCGCCCGCGAGATCGGCTACCGCAACGCGGGCACCGTGGAGTTCCTCCTCGACCGCGACGGCAACCACGTCTTCATCGAGATGAACCCGCGCATCCAGGTGGAACACACGGTGACGGAGGAGGTCACCGACGTCGACCTCGTCCAGGCCCAGCTGCGCATCGCCTCGGGCGAGTCGCTGGCGGATCTCGGGCTCTCCCAGGAGACGGTCACCCTGCGCGGTGCCGCTCTCCAGTGCCGTATCACCACCGAGGATCCGGCGAACGGCTTCCGCCCGGACACCGGCCGGATCAGCGCCTACCGCTCGCCGGGCGGCTCGGGTATCCGCCTGGACGGCGGTACCACCCACGCGGGTACGGAGATCAGCGCGCACTTCGACTCGATGCTCGTCAAGCTCACCTGCCGGGGCCGGGACTTCAAGTCCGCGATCGGCCGGGCCCGGCGTGCCGTGGCCGAGTTCCGCATCCGGGGCGTCGCCACGAACATCCCGTTCCTCCAAGCCGTATTGGACGACCCCGACTTCCAGGCCGGGCGGGTCACGACGTCGTTCATCGAACAGCGGCCCCACCTGCTCACCGCCCGCCACTCCGCCGACCGCGGCACCAAGCTGCTCACCTACCTCGCCGACGTCACGGTGAACAAGCCGCACGGCGAACGCCCCGACCTGATCGACCCCGTCACCAAACTGCCACCGCTGCCCGCCGGTGAGCCGCCCGCGGGTTCCCGGCAGCGCCTCGTCGAACTCGGCCCGGAGGGCTTCGCCCGGCAGCTGCGCGAGTCGCCGACCATCGGCGTCACCGACACCACCTTCCGCGACGCCCACCAGTCCCTGCTCGCCACCCGGGTGCGCACCAAGGACCTCCTGGCCGTCGCCCCGACCGTGGCCCGGACCCTGCCCGAGCTGCTGTCCCTGGAATGCTGGGGCGGCGCCACCTACGACGTCGCCCTGCGCTTCCTCGCCGAGGACCCCTGGGAACGCCTGGCGGCCCTGCGCGAAGCCGTGCCCAACATCTGCCTCCAGATGCTGCTGCGCGGCCGCAACACCGTCGGCTACACGCCCTACCCGACCGAGGTGACCGACGCCTTCGTCCAGGAGGCCGCGGCCACCGGCATCGACATCTTCCGCATCTTCGACGCGCTCAACGACGTCGGCCAGATGCGCCCGGCCATCGACGCCGTACGGGAGACCGGGACGGCGATCGCCGAGGTCGCCCTGTGCTACACCTCCGACCTGTCCGACCCGTCGGAGCGGCTGTACACCCTGGACTACTACCTCCGCCTCGCGGAGCAGATCGTGGACGCCGGCGCGCACGTCCTTGCCGTCAAGGACATGGCCGGTCTGCTGCGGGCACCCGCCGCGGCCACGCTCGTGTCGGCGCTGCGCCGCGAGTTCGATCTGCCGGTGCACCTGCACACCCACGACACCGCGGGCGGTCAGCTCGCCACCTACCTCGCCGCGATCCAGGCCGGCGCCGACGCGGTGGACGGCGCGGTCGCCTCCATGGCGGGCACCACCTCACAGCCGTCGCTGTCGGCGATCGTCGCCGCCACCGACCACTCCGACCGGCCCACCGGCCTGGACCTGGGGGCCGTCGGTGACCTGGAGCCGTACTGGGAGAGCGTCCGAAGGATCTACGCGCCCTTCGAGGCGGGCCTGGCCTCGCCTACCGGACGCGTCTACCACCATGAGATCCCCGGCGGCCAGTTGTCCAACCTGCGCACCCAGGCGGTCGCCCTCGGCCTCGGTGACCGCTTCGAGGACATCGAGGCGATGTACGAGGCGGCCGACCGTATCCTGGGCCACCTGGTCAAGGTCACTCCCTCCTCCAAGGTCGTCGGTGACCTCGCCCTGCACCTGGTGGGTGCCGGGGTGGCGCCGGAGGACTTCGAGTCGACACCCGACAGGTTCGACATCCCCGACTCCGTCATCGGCTTCCTGCGCGGCGAACTGGGCACCCCGCCCGGCGGCTGGCCGGAGCCCTTCCGCACCAAGGCGCTCCAGGGCCGTGCAGAGGCCAAGCCCGTACCTGAGCTGACCGCAGAGGACCGTACGGGTCTGGAGAAGACCCGGCGTTCGACCCTCAACCGGCTGCTGTTCCCCGGGCCGACGCGCGACTTCGACACCCGCCGCCAGGCCTACGGCGACACGAGCGTGCTGGACAGCAAGGACTTCTTCTACGGGCTGCGTCCCGCCAAGGAGTACGCCGTCGACCTCGAACCCGGAGTGCGGCTCCTCATCGAGCTCCAGGCCATCGGCGAGGCAGACGAACGCGGTATGCGCACCGTGATGTCCTCCCTGAACGGCCAACTGCGGCCGATCCAGGTCCGTGACAACGCGGCGGCTTCCGACGTACCGGTGACCGAGAAGGCCGACCGGGCCAACCCCGGGCACGTGGCGGCGCCGTTCGCCGGTGTGGTGACGCTCGCGGTCGCCGAGGGCGACGAGGTGGAGGCCGGTGCGACCGTGGCTACCATCGAGGCGATGAAGATGGAAGCCTCCATCACCGCCCCGAAGGCCGGCCGGGTGACCAGGCTGGCCATCAACCGGATCCAGCAGGTGGAAGGCGGCGACCTGCTCATCGAGGTCGGCTGAGGCTCGTGTCGCTGAGCACGCGTGCGTGAAGCACGCGTGCTCCGTCGGGACCGACCTGCGGCCGCCCGCCCGATCTTCGACAGACGGGCGGCAATCGAGGTGCTACGGCGTCGGGGCGCGGGGTGCGACGGTGTCACGGCCGGTCGTGTGCCGACGCCAGAGGCAGTCGCCGACCATGCTCGGTCTGTGGACGAGTGGCTGCGCCACCTCGAACGCCGTCTCGGAGACCCCGGGGACCGACGGTGGGTGGTAACGCCCGGCGCAGACGGACAGGTTGACGATGAGGTAGGCGTTCCAGCTCCTCCCCACGCCCGCCGGTCGGCGCAGGCGCGATCGCCCTTGACCCACCAGACGACGGAACAGGCACCGAACTCGACGCGCAGGTCCACCCGGCACCCGGCTGGACGGCCTCGTCGCGGTATTGACTTGCTCCCCCTGCTGAAACAGGGAGATTCCGGTCTTCCGCACCGGGTGCTGTGCCGCTGCGCGACACGAACCCCGGTGCGGATTCCGTGGCTTCCTGCTTCTTCGCGCTGCGCCGGAACGAGTCCCGGTCTTACCTGCGCTCGACAGGCTGTCACCGCCAGTCCGGCGGACCATCGCCAGACATTCGCCACCGCGATGACCGCCCTGCTGGCCGAGTTCAACGCCTATCTCGCCCGCGAAGGGGCCGACCCGGTCGCCGACCAAGTGGGTTACCGGCAACACGCACTCTGGCTCAGCCCAGCAGAGCTGGAAGAACTGACCGGTGAGCTCCGCGCAGCCATCGCGCCGAGACTGGCCAACCGGCCGAGCCCTGAGCGGGCACAGTACCTGATCAGCCCCATCCACTTCCCGGTGGAGAACACGCAGCGGGAAACCGGGCAGTCGGCGGCTGCGACTGATCACGGAACGGAAGCATGACCGGCCGGACAGCTTCTGGGGCCCGAGCACGATCTTGCCGCGGGTGTGCCGCCGTTCCAGCTCGCGGAACGCGTCTGGCACCCGCTCCAGCGGGCAGGTGCGAGCGATCGGCACTTCCGCCTCCCCCGCGCGGCAAGCCGGGCCGGCCGGCCGCGCACACCGTCGCACCTTCTTCAACAGGACTCACTCCCACTGAGCCCATAGGAACGGTTGCCCAACTCTGGCTCGATGCTGGCTATTTTGTGCACCCGGACTTGCCGACGCCTTGACGATCCGTTTCCTGCACGTTCAACCAGTCGCCTGTGCCCGCGTTGTGTGCCGTCCCTAAGGTCCCTGAGTGTTTCGGAAGAAGGGGCTCATGGACACACCACTCGCAGTCCAGGCTCGCGGGATCACCAAGTGTTTCGGCGACGTCGTGGCACTCGACGGCGTCGATCTGGAGGTGGCGCAGGGGCAGATCCACGGCCTGGTCGGACCGAACGGCGCCGGCAAGACGACGCTGCTCGGTCTCCTGCTCGGCCTGGCCGTCGCCGACAGCGGCCGCCTCCAGATCCTGGGCACGCCGCTCAGGCGTGCGCTCGCCGCCCCCGACGGTGTCGCCGGCTTCGTGGACGGGCCCGGCCTCTACCCCTCGCTCACCGCCCGGCAGAACCTCGCCGCGCTGGCCGCTCTGCGAGGCCGCGACGCGCGGACCGCGGGGGTCGACGACGTGCTCGACCAGGTCGGGCTCACCGATGTCGCCGACGACCAGGCCCGCGGCTTCTCCCTCGGCATGCGTCAGCGGCTCGGGCTTGCCGCCGCCCTGCTCACCAAGCCCCGGCTGCTCGTGCTCGACGAACCGTCCAACGGCCTTGACCCGGCCGGCAAAAAGCACGTACACGGTGTCCTCACCCGGCTCGCGGCGGACGGAACCAGCGTCGTGCTCTCCAGCCACCGCATGGACGACCTCCAGGCACTGTGCTCCGAGGCCACCATCGTCGCCACCGGACGGGTCGTCTTCACCGGCCCGCTGAGCAAGCTGGCCGCCGAGAACCGTGAACTCGACTACCGGCTGCTCACCTCCGACCCGCAGGCCGCCCGCCAACTGGCCCTCGGCACGGCCGGAATCCGCGTCGTCGACGACACCGGGGCACGGCACGACGCCGAGGTCCTCGTCGTGCGCGCGCCGGTGCCCGCCCTCGACGAACTGGTGGTGCGGCTGGTGCAGGCGGGCATCGCGTTGCGCGAGCTCGCCCCCCTGGTGTCGCCGCTCGAAGCCGCGTTCCTCGCCCTCACCGAGCAGAAGGAGAACGGCCGGTGACCGCGACCATCGCCGAAGACAACGTTGCCGCAGCCCGCCGCGTCTCGGTTCCGCGCGCCTACCGCTTCGAGCTGGTCAAGCTGGTCTCGCAATGGCGGATCCGCCTGCTGGTCCTCGCCTGCTGGATCGCGCCGGCGCTCTTCGTCGCCGCGGTGAGCCGGCAGAGCACGCTACCCTCCGACACCCTCTTCGGCCGCTGGATGCACGCCACCGGGTGGGCCGGAGCGCTGGTGATGCTCGGCTTCGCGGGCACCTGGGCACTCCCGCTGCTGACCTCGGTGGTCGCCGGCGACGTGTTCGCCTCCGAGGACCGGCTCGGCACCTGGCGCCACCTGCTCGTGGCGGTGCGCTCGCCTGGGCGGATCTTCGCCGCCAAGGCACTGGCCAGCCTCACCGTCATCCTGCTGCTCGTGGCCGGGCTGGCCTGTTCCAGCACGGCCGGCGGGATCGTCGCGGTCGGCAACCAGCCGCTGGCAGGCCTCGACGGCCACCTGCTGACCCCGGCGGACGCCGCCGGCAAGGTCCTGCTCGCCTGGGTCTGCGTACTCGCCCCGACCCTGGCTCTCGCCGCGATCGGACTGCTCGGGTCCGTCACGCTGGGGCGGTCCCCGATGGGACTGCTGCTGCCCGCGCTCGTCGCGCTCGCGATGCAGCTCGCCCAGGTGATGCCGCTGCCCGTCGCCGTACGCCTCGCCCTGCCCAGCTACGCCTTCATCGCCTGGAACGGTCTGTTCACCAGCCCCACGCAGCCCGGCCCGCTCCTGATCGGCATCGTGGTCAGCCTGCTGTGGGCGGTGACCGCAAGCGTGCTGGCCTACGTGCTATTCCTGCGGCGCGACTTCACCAACCCGACCTACGACGGCTCGGGGCGCCGCGCGGTCACCGCCGGAGTCCTGCCGCTCGTCGGGCTGGTCGCCGTCACGGTCGCGGTGCTCGCCTCGGCGACCGGGGTCACCGGCTCCGGGATCGAGCAGGACAAAGTCCAGCGCTCGGTCGCCACGGCGTTCGCCCATCTCTATCGCCTGCAAACCGAGCAGCTCAACCGTCCCGCCGTCACAGAAGCGCAGTTGAAGGCCACGGCGACGTGCGACAAGGGCAGCGTCAAGGTCGCCGCCGAGGGGCCGGGCAACGACTGGCGTTGCGTCGTGTCCTGGCATCTCCCTGGCGTCGAGGTCGTGGGGACGGCGATCTACCAGCTCGACGTCACACCTGACGGTCGTTTCATGGCCGACGGTGACGGACCGAAGGAAGTGAACGGCTACTTCCTGGTCCGCACCCCGACCGGGGACGCACCCAACCCGCTTTGGCAGTTCGACGGCAGCGTCGACCTGCTCGACACCGCCTCGAAGGGATAACTCCATGCAGGTAGCACGGCAGCGTCGGAGCAATGAGAAGGAACAGATCAACCTTTTTGGCAGACGCGTCGGCCGCCGGAGCACTCTGGTAGCGGCGGGCATCGCTGTGGCCCTCGCCGTCACGGGCACCGCTGTTGCCTCGACGAGCCAGTTCGGCACCCAGCAGGTCGGCCAGGTCACCGATCACGGCCAGGTCATCTCGAGCGACCAGTACATCGCCCCGTACGGCAGCCGCACCGTCATCAACAACGGCAAGATCATGTCGTCCTCGGTCAGCCCGGACGGCAGCCATCTCGCGGCCTCGATCGCCGACGGTGATGCGTCGCTGGTGGTCATGGACCTCAAGACCGGGCAGGTGAAGCAGCGCGTCGGCACCGCCTCGACGGACGACCTGCGCATCACGAGCGGCGCCGTCGGCCAGGAGGGCCCGACGTACTCGCCCGATGGGTCGCAGCTGTGGTTGGGCCAGAGCGACGGCTACACCAGGTTCACCGTGAACTCGGACGGCACCCTCGCCAACCCGACGACCATCTCGATCCCGGCCGACGGCTCCAAGCACGCCCTGGTGGGTGCCGCGGTGTTCTCGGCCGACGGCTCCACCGTGTACTGCGCGGTCAACGGCCAGAACCGGGTGGCCGCCATCGACGCGGCGACCGGGACCATCAAGCAGAGCTGGGCCGTTGGCAACGCACCCCGCGGCATCGCCGCGGTCGGCAACAAGCTCTACGTCAGCAACGAGGGCGGGCGTCCGGCCAAGGCCGGCGACACCACGATCAACTCCTACGGCACCCAGGTTCCGGCCGACCCGGAGACCGGTGCCACCACCACCGGCACGGTCAGTGTCATCGACCTGGCGGACCCGACTGCGGCCGTCGGGAGCATCGACGTCGGTCTGCACCCGACGGCCCTGTACGCGAAGAACGGGGCGTTGTTCGTCACCAACACCGCCGACAACAATGTGTCGGTCATCGACACCCGCAAGAACAAGGTCGTGCAGACCATCGCCACCCAGCCGTGGCCGGAGGCGTCGGTGGGCTACGAGCCCAACGCGGTGACGCTCACGGACGACGGTCGTCTGCTGGTCACCCTCGGCCGCGCCAACGCCGTCGCCGTCTACCGGTACAAGTCTCCGCAGGAGCCGGCCAGTTACGTCGGCCTGCTCCCGACGGACTACTTCCCCGCGGAGATCACCACCGTGGGCAAGAAGGTGGTCGTCTCCAACACCCGTGGTATCGACGCCCGCCGCCCCACCGGCAAAGCCGGGCACGGCACCCACGACACGACGTCGAGCCTGACCCAGTTCACACTGCCGGACGACAGCGTCATCAGGTCCCAGACGGGCAAGGTCTTCAAACAGAACGGCTGGACCCGCGGCTCGGTCCCGCTGTCCAAGGGCAAGGGCAACCAGAGGCCGGTGCCGGTCCCGGCGCGGCTCGGCGCTCCCTCGACGATCAAGCACGTCTTCATGATCGTCAAGGAGAACCGCACCTACGACCAGGTCTTCGGTGACATGCCGCAGGGCAACGGCGACCCGTCGGTGACGCAGTTCGGCGAGAACGTGACGCCGAACCAGCACGCGCTGGCTTCGCAGTTCGGGTTGTACGACAACACGTACGACATCGGCACGAACTCCGCCGAGGGCCACAACTGGCTGATGCAGGCCGACGACCCGGAGTACACCGAGTCATCGGCCGGTGAGTACACGCGCAGCTACGACACCGAGGACGACGCTCTCGGCCACCAGAAGTCCGGCTTCATCTGGACCGGTGCGCAGGCGGCTGGGAAGTCCGTCAAGGACTTCGGCGAGTTCCAGTCGTTCGAGAGCAAGCCGGCCGGCGCGTCCTGGCAGAACCTGTACTGCGACACCAAGAACATGGAGGCGACCGGGCAGGACACCGCCTACCCCATTCAAACGGGCTCGGCGATCCCGTCGCTCAACAAGGTGTCGGTGCCCGGCTTCCCGCTGTTCGACACCAGCATCCCGGACATCTACAAGGAGCAGATCTGGAAGCAGGACTTCGAGAAGAACGGTCCGGCGAACCTGAACATGTTCTGGCTCTCCAACGACCACACCGGCGGTCCGGCGAACGCGGCCGCTCAGGTCGCGGACAACGACCTCGCGGTCGGCCGGATGGTCGACGAGATCTCGCACAGCAAGTACTGGAAGGACTCGGCGATCTTCGTGGTCGAGGACGACTCCCAGGCCGGCCTCGACCACGTCGACGGCCACCGTGCCCCGATCCAGATCATCAGCCCCTGGGCCCAGCACGGCACCGTCGACAGCCGCTACTACTCGCAGATCACGCTGATCCGGACCATCGAGCAGATCCTCGGGATCCATCCGATGAACCAGAAGGACAGCGCGGCCAGCCCGATGCGCGGGGCGTTCACCCAGCACGCCGACTTCACGCCGTTCAAGGCGCTGCCCAACCGGACCTCGCTGACCGACGGCCTGAAGACCCCGCCCGCCTGCGGCGTGGACACCCCGGCGCCGCAGGACCCCAGTGCGGCGGCCGTGCCCTCGGCAAAGGTGCCGGCGGACAAGCAGGCACTCGCGGCGAAGTGGGAGGAATGGAAGACGCACCAGCGGCTGACCGGGCCGGGCGCCATTCCCGACTTCGCGAACCCCGCACAGATGAACCACTTCACGTGGTACCAGACACACGGGTGGACGAAGCCCTACCCCGGCGAGGACAAGATCTTCGCGCCCAAGGACGTCCCGGGCGCCTACATCCCCTCCTCGGAGTCCGACGGCTGACGCAGGCTGATCGCGTCAAGGGGCCCCTGGCCGGCGTCACCGCCGGCCCGCGGTCCTGGCACGAGCCGGCGTTCCTTCCTGCGCCACGTGGGTCTCACGGGTGGCGCGGGCCCCA
>NZ_JBEYFS010000068.1:0-53153 GCF_040634475.1 Streptomyces sp. NPDC007095 | reverse complement strand
TCGGCCAGCGACAGCGCGGGCGCGACCCTCACCTACAGCGCGAGCGGTCTGCCGACCGGCCTGTCGATCAGCAGCTCCACCGGTCTGATCTCCGGCACCGCGAGCACGGCGGGTACCTACAGCGTCACCGTCTCCGCCTCCGACAGCACGGGCGCCTCCGGCTCCGCCTCCTTCACCTGGACCGTCAGCACCTCCGGCGGCGGCACCTGCACCTCGGCGCAGCTGCTCGGCAACCCGGGCTTCGAGTCGGGCAACACGACCTGGAGCGCCAGCAGTGGCGTCATCACCAACTCCAGCAGTGAGGCCGCGCACGCCGGTTCGTACAAGGCCTGGCTGGACGGCTACGGCTCGACGCACACCGACACGCTCTCCCAGTCGGTGACGATCCCGTCCGGCTGCAAGGCCAGCTTCACCTTCTACCTGCACATCGACACCGCGGAGACCACCACCAGCAGCCAGTACGACAAGCTGACGGTCACCGCGGGATCGACCACCCTGGCGACGTACTCGAACCTCAACGCCGCCTCCGGCTACAGCCAGAAGACCTTCGACCTGTCCTCGTTCGCCGGGTCCACCGTCACCCTGAAGTTCAGCGGTGTCGAGGACTCCTCGCTCCAGACCAGCTTCGTCGTGGACGACACCGCCGTCACGACCAGCTGACCAGTGGGGCCCTGGCCGGCGTCGCGGTCAGGGCCCTGTGTGGATCCTGATGCGGGGGTGGCACGTCCAAGCGACAAGGAGGTGCCACCCCATGCGCCGTACGACCCACCATCGGATCCTCGCCCTCACGGCCCTGACGCTGCTCCTCGCCGGCTGCGGCACACAGGGCGGCGGTGACGCGGGCGGCAGCCGCACCGTGTCGCCGTCCCCCACGACGAGCCACCAGAGCTGCGACAAGGCTCCCGCGGAGCTCGGCGCCGCCGACACCGGCCATACGTACTGCCTCACGGCCGGCGGCGTACTCCGCCTCACCCTGGACGGCACCACCAGTCGGCCGTGGACCCCTGTCAAGGTCAGCGGCGCCGGGCTAGAGGCCACCAACAGCGGCGTCGTCCTCCAGGCGGGCGACGCGAGCTCCGCCTTCAAGGCGGTCTCGGCGGGAACCGTCCACCTCACCTCGTCCCGGCCGCTGTGCGCGACCGCCCCGGGCAAGGTGTCGTGCAAGGGCATTCAGGAGTGGACGGTCACGGTGCTGATCACGAAGTCCTAGCTGACGGTCGATGCGCCGCTCGTGGGCCGCGCCGATCAGCGCGGGCAGGGCCAGGACCACGAAGATCGCGAGGACGGTCAGGATTCCGGCGGTGGTGTCCATGAATGTCTTCATGAACACCACTGTCGTACCGCTCGCTCCTCGGCGTCAGTGGCAGGACTGCCGTAGACCCTCGATTTCCTGCCACTGACGAGGCACACTGGCGGGCATGCTGAAAAACGTGGCCGCGGTCCTGCTCGACGGTGTGCACCCCTTCGAACTCGGGGTCGTCTGCGAGGTGTTCGGCATCGACCGCAGCGACGACGGCCTGCCCGTCTACGACTTCGCGGTCGCCTCCGCCGAGGGCCCGACCCTGACCACCCACGCGGGGTTCTCGCTGACCATCGAGCACGGCCTGGAGCGCCTGGAGAGCGCCGACCTCATCGCTCTTCCCGCCGGGAACTCCTATGTGTCCCGGTCCTATCCGCCCGAACTGCTCGACGCCCTGCACCGCGCCACGGACCGCGGCGCCCGGGTGCTCAGCGTCTGCTCCGGCGTCTTCGTGCTCGGCGCGGCCGGGCTCCTCGACGGGCGGCGCTGCGCCGTGCACTGGCACCACGCCGAGGAGCTCACCCGGCAGTACCCGAAGGCGATCGTCGAACCGGACGTGCTGTACGTGGACGAGGACCCGGTGATCACCTCGGCCGGCACCGCCGCCGGAATCGACGCCTGTCTGCACATCGTCCGCAAGGAACAGGGCCCCGAGGTCGCCAACGCCATCGCCCGCCGCATGGTGGTGCCCCCGCACCGCGACGGCGGGCAGGCCCAGTACATCGAGCGCCCGCTGCCCCGCTCCACCTGCGACACGGTCGGCGAGGTACTGGTGTGGATGGAGCGCCACCTCGACCGGGAGGTGACCGTCGAGCAGCTCGCGGCCCGCGCCCACATGTCCCCGCGCACCTTCGCACGCCGCTTCCAGCAGGAGACCGGCACCACCCCGTACCGCTGGATCCTGCGCCAAAGGGTGCTGCTGGCACAGGAGTTGCTGGAGGCGTCGGACGAGACGATGGACGCGATCGCGGGACGCACCGGGTTCGGCACCGCGGCCGCGCTGCGCCACCAGTTCGTCCGGAGCCTGGGGACGACCCCGCAGGCCTACCGGCGCACGTTCAGGGGCCCGCGGGCCGCCTGAACGCGCACCGGTACGGACACCGGGTCACCGCGGACGACACCGCGCGGTCACCGCGGCAGGGCCCTCAGCAGCAGCCGGTACGGACGCAGCGTGATGCCGACGCGGGTCGCGTCATTGGACTCGGAGACCTGCTCGAACCGCCACCGGGACGCAACCGTCGCCGTGATCAGGCTGAGCTGCGCCATCGAGAAGTGATCGCTCGGGCACTTCCGGTTGCCCACACTGAAGGGGCTCATGGCGTACTTCGGGACGTCCTTGGCACGTTCCGGGAGCCAGCGGTCGGGGTCGAAATCCAGATGCCCGTCGTACGAGCGCGGATCACGCTGGATGGCGAACGGACTGTAGACGATGTCGGCACCGGCCGGAATCCGATAGCCGCCGAGTTCGGTTTCGGTCACCGCCCGCCGGGTCAAAATCCATACGGCGGGGCGCAGCCGCATCGACTCGACGACGACATTGTTGGTGTACGACAGCTTCCGGACGTCGTCGAATGCGACGGGTCGGTCCCCTACGACGGATTTGACCTCCTCGGCCACCCGTGCGGCGTGTTCCGGGTGTTCGGTGAGGACTTGCAGCAGCCACATGATCGTGGACGCCACGGTTTCACTGCCGGGCGTGAGTATCGCTACGACTTGGTCGTGGATCTCCTGTTCGCCGATCGGCTCGCCGTTCTCGTCCTTCGCTTCCAGCAATGCCGTCAGCAAATCGTCCGGCTTTTGACCGGATGCGCGGCGCTCGGCGACGATCTCGTCGACGAGGAGATGCAAATCGGCCAATGCGCGGTCGAATTTGCGGTTGGCCGGAAGCGGCAGCCGATAGAGCGGGCCCGCCGGGATCACCATGCGCCGGTACATGCCGCGGAACACGGTGGCGAGCGCCATGCTGAGGCGCTCGGCGCGCTCGTCCATGAACTCGCCGCGCAGCAGACAGCGGGCCGCGATACGCACGGCGACGCGGAACGACTCGGAGGTGCAGTCGACGGGCTCGCCCGACCCCATGCGCTCGGCGAGCGCCCGCGCCTCCTCCTCCATGATCGGTCCGTACTCGGGGATGATGTCGAGCCGGAACGCCGGCTGGATGGTGCGACGCTGGCGACGGTGCCTGGGGCCGTTCGCGGTGGCGACGCCCTCCTTGCCGAGCAGGCCTTCCAGGGACTCCCAGAGGGGTCCGTCGATCTTGAAGTCGGTGCTGAGCGCCATCGCTCCGGTGAGGGCCGGCGAGGTGAGCGCGTACACCGTCTTGGGGCCCAGCCTGAGCCGTACGACGTCGCCGTGGTCGCGGAGCCGGGCAAGGAAGCCCAGCGGGTCGCGGACCAGTTTCCAGCCGTGACCCAGGACCGGCAGGCCGCCTCCGGCGAGGGGTGGAACGGGCAGCTGCGGTGCCGCGGGTTGCGCGGGCTTCACTGACTCGACGGTCATGACTCACCTGCCGCTTCGTTGTTGACGTACGGGGGTGTGGAGCGGTCGTCCCAGCTGTCGACGGTGTACCGGCCGGACTCGTGGTGGAACCAGTACACGGAGCTGAACCAGTTCCGCATATTGCCGAGGCACGCTTTCACGGCGAGGCTCAATTCCTTGCCGTGCACGGTGCCGTCCGCGAGGGTGTCGGCGAACCGGTTGAGGTCCTTTTCCGCGTCGAGGAATTCGGCGATGCATTCCTCGATCCGCCGCCGGATGTCCTGGACCGCTTCTTCGAGTATCAGCCCCTCGTGGCGGATGAGGCTGATTCCGAGATTGTGGACCTCGTCGCCCGCGATTTCTTTCGGGAGCGAACAGAGGTCGTTGTACCAGGCGGCGAATTCCTGGCTCAGCAGAGCGGCCCGGCGATATGCGAAATGGTTCCGCACGGCGGTGGGAAGTTCACTGCCCGCGCTCGGCTCCAGAAGGTCGGTCCAGATCCAGTGCGCGAAGGTGAGCCGCCGCAGTTCCAGATATTCCTCGACCGTGGGCACGGTGACGTTGACACGGTTGCGGAATTCCCGGTCGTACGCCTCGATCACCGCGTGGAAATGCCGGGCGAAGCGTGCGTTCCACTTCTTGGTCAGGAACGAGTACAGGCGCACCATGCTGTCCGCGAACCCCGCGACCAGGGGATCCTGGTGGTGCAGATACTCCCTCGGGGAGTCGAGAGCCGCGTGCAGCTGGAACCTGAGGCTACGCCAGGCGCCGGGCCTGCCGTGGACGACATCGCGGTCGTGGCGGTCGTCCCAGACGAAGAACCACGCGCTGTAGTCGGCTATCGCCTGCATGACCTCGTCGGGGGCGCCAATGTAGTAGCCCGCCATCAGGTCCGTATAGCAAAGGCCGTCGGCATATTCGTCGACCTTGTCCGCCGGCATGAGGCGTTTTTCCCTCAGCCACGAACGTGTGTTCTCCTGGAGTCTCGGCCAATACGGGTGCAGTTGGCGGGGAAACGCGGACTCGATCACCGGGAGAGAGAGCGCCGGTGGAACCGCGACCACGGTCGGTGTCGATGAAGTGCCGTGTGAGAATGCATGCACGAACAAACCCCTCTCAGCCTGCAGTTGACGCTGCGCCCCTCCCGCTGTGCCGGGCGTGCGCCGTTGCGTATCCCCGCACTTCCCATTCAGCACCACAACTGACCGTTCTGGGAACGGATTTGCTCCACTCACTACCCCACAGTGCTGAGAATGTCCCCTTGTGTGACTGGATATGGATCACTAAGGGAGCACAAGGGATCGAACGTGCGACGCACATGCGAACGGCGCCTGGTCAGGGGATTCCCCTTGACCAGACGCCGCTCGGGCAGGCCCGCGAGTGCGCGCGAGCCCCAACTGTCCTGCCGCGACTCAGCCGTTCAAGTCGCTCACCAGATCCTGTCCCGGTGTCCTAGTCGTTCGCGACGATCGGGTAGCGGGGCTCGTTCTCGGCCATCTGCCGCAGGGCCTCCTTGCGCTCGCGCTTGGAGAGCCGGTCGATGTAGAGGTAGCCGTACAGGTGGTCGGTCTCGTGCTGGAGGCAGCGCGCGAAGTAGCCGGTGCCGCGCACCTTGATCGGGTTGCCCTTCCCGTCCTGCCCGGTGACCTCCGCGTAGTCGGGGCGGGCCAGCGGCGCGTACGCGGTCGGCACGGAGAGGCAGCCCTCGTTGCTGTCGTCGAGGCGGCGCTGCTCGGCGGGCAGTTCGACGAGGACAGGGTTGCAGACGACACCGACGTGCCGCTTGCCCTCGTCGTCCTGGCAGTCGTAGACGAAGACCTTGAGATCGACGCCGATCTGGTTGGCCGCCAGGCCCACGCCCTCGGCGGTGCGCTGGCTGGCGAACATGTCGGCGATCAGCTCGTCGAGCTCGGGCCCGAACTCGGTGACGTCCTTGCACTCCTTGTGCAGCACCGGGTTGCCGACGACCGTGATCGGCCGCGAGGTACCGCGCTCACGGTAGGCCGCCTCACGCTCCTCACCGTCCTCGGTGTCGATGACGAAGCCCTCGTCGTCCACGGGGAGCACTCCAGAGTGCTGCTGCTCGGTGTCCTGCTGCGCCATGACCGACGTACGCCTTCCTCGAAACCAGGGGTGTGGTGCTCTTACAGGGTACGGGGGTGGCGCCCCGCGAGAGCGCGGGACTGTGTTGATCTGCGGCTCCGCCGCGTGGGCGCGACAAGCCCCCGCCGGCCGGCAGCGCTCAGCACACCTCTTCGAGATCCCGCCAGTCCCGGGAGTCTGGGCTGTCCGCGACCCATCCGTCGAGCAACCCCCTGACCAGCGAAGCCGGCGCAGCGAGACCGCACTCCCGCTCCGGCACCCACAGCTGCCCGTCGGTGCGGTGACCGAGCGGTCCGGGATGCCCGGGCTCGCTGTGGTCGTGCGGGTCGAGGTGCTCACCGTCGCCCTCGTCGGACGGCATCCGCGACTCGGAACACATCCGGCACAGCAGCCGTACGGACGAGGACCAGTCCTCCGCGGCGAAGCCGGCGTCCGCCGCGAGCTGCTCCAGGGCGTCCCGGTCCTCCTCGGTGGCGGCCTCCAGGAGAACCACCCAGGTGGGTACCGGGGAGGGCGCCCACAGCTCGATCTCGTCGAAGACGGGATAGGCGTGCCCGGCGGCGGTCGTCCGCTCCCCGTGCGGGACACCGTCGTGCAGGACGACCTCGCCCCAGCGCCGCCCCGAGGACGGCAGCGGAATGGACAGGACCTCCACCCGGGCCGGATCGAGCCTGCGCCCCCACACGACCTCGGCCTCGCCCTCCGGCGACAGCCGTACGGCCGCGCTGCCGAGGTCCATGCCCACCGGTTCCCCGGAGACGGCGGCCCCGCCGGGCACCCGCAGCCCGTACGCCTGCCAGGCGCGGCGGGCCAGCGGCCAGTCCTGCAGGGCGGTGGCGGCGATCCCGACGTTCCACCAGTCGGGGGCGCCCGCCTCCCGTTCGAGGAGTGCGACGGCCCTGAGACCCGCGGCCCGTGCCTGCTCCCAGTCGTGCCGGAACTTGTGCAGCAGGGCCAGGTTGAACCAGGACTCCGACAGCCAGGGTTCCAGGTCCGCGGCGCGCGTCAGCAGCGCTCCCGCGTCCTCGTACCGGCCGTCGCCGATCAGCGTGAACGCGCGATCGGTGGCCTGCCGCCATGAGGCGGAGGGCCGGTGCCGTCCCTTGCCGAAGATCCTCACGATTCCCGCCTGCCAGTTCCTTGCGTTTCCCGCCTGCCGGTCCCTGAAGAGTTTCTTGAAGACAGCGCAGCCCCGGGCTGGCCCGTGCCCCCGAACACCCTCTTCCTCGCATCCAACCACGGACCGTTGGACGGGCGCTCATTACCCATGGGTTACCCAGCCTGGGGCAGGGTAAGGCTGCCTCGCAACAGGACCCTGGCCAGCGACTCCACGACCTCGGGCTGATAGTCGCGGGCGGTGGCCAGGCGCAGCTTCTCCAGGGCGGTGAGGGGCCCGCCCGGGCCTGCTTCCCTGGCCATCTCCTCGTACGCGTTGACGGCCCGCACGATCCGTGCCGTGACCGGCTGCTCCCGGTACGGATCGGCCTGCCGTTCCACGACCACGGCGACCTCGGCGTCCACGCCGGTCTGGCGCACGACGGCGCCGCCGAGGAGGGCGATGCGCCGCTGCTCGTCGGCCGAGAGCGCGGAGGTGGCTCCGGCGGGCACCGGGTCGACGAGGCTGAGCTGTCCGATGTCGTGCATGAGGGCCGCGTACTCCAGGATGGTCAGATCGGGCTCGGACAGCCCCAGCTCACGGCCGACGGCCCGGCTGAGCGCGGCGACCCGCCGGGCGTGCCCGGCGGGGGTGTACCCGGCGATCTCGGTCGCCCGCGCGAGTGAGGCGATCGTCTGCCGATAGGTGACGCGCACGGCGGCGAACCGCCGGACGGAGAGCTGGGTGAGCAGCAGGGGCAGTGAGAACACGGGCAGCGCCCACAGCCCGACGACCGCCACCGCGAGCGACATCACGGCCCCGGTCGCGCAGACCGCCGACCCGATGCCGAGCGTGGCCCGCAGCTCGTCCCTCAGCAGCGGTCCGAAGGGCCAGCGGGTCCGGGCGTGCGCCATCGCCGCCGCGAGCACGGCGTCGCACAGCGCGGTGAGCACCAGCAGGGAGACCAGCAGCAGGGCGTAGGAGGGACCGCTCCAGCCCGTCAACCTTCTCTGGTTGTAGAGGGGTTGGAAGCAGACGGCGGCGAAGGCGACGGTGAGGACGCGCCGGGTGAGGTGGTCGGCGGTGGGCCCGCGACCCCGGGCGACGTGCGGTACGCAGCCGATGAGGGCCGCGGCCACGACGACCGCGACGATCTCGAGGACGCCGTGGTCGGTATGGTGTCCGGCGTTCTCGCCGAGCAGCGCGTACGCGAGGGCTCCGGCGGCGGCGAGGGGCGCCGACTCCCGCTCCTCGGCCCCGCTCCAGCGGGTGAGCTCCCCCAGGGCGATGAGGATCCCGAAGGCGAGCGCGACTCCTCGTTCCTCGAGACCCTGCCACAAGACGACGGCCAGCGAGACGACCACGAGGAGCAGGGCGACCGCGTGAACGAGGGTGAGGGTGACCGGGGCTCGCCCGACGATCCCGTACCCGGGAATCTCCGCCCCGACGACACTCATGGACGCCTCCGCCCGACGGCGCCGCTCGACGGCGGGTCGCCACCCGCCGGGTCACGGTCCATGCGATGCCCGCCGGCGCCCGCCGGGGTCGGGTCTTTGTCTGTCGGGTTCGCTTCCGTCCGACTGGAAACGGGCGGAGCAGGCGGGTAAACCCCCGCGGTCACCGCAGGATGCCACCCGTGTCGGTCCAGCGCTCGTACCAGGGCCCGTACCATCCCGGGATCGAACTGCGCCCCCGCACACCGTTCCAGTTCCTCCAGCGCCACCGGCACCGGCCGGGCCCGCCGGTAGGACCGGGTCGACGTCATCGCGTCGAACGCGTCGGCGACGGCCACCACGCGCGCGAACTCCGGGATCTGGCGCCCCACCAGCCCGTACGGGTACCCGCTCCCGTCGATCCGCTCATGGTGGTGCAGGATCGCCGACCGCGCCTCTCCGAGGAAGCCGATGCCGCGCACCATCTCGTGCCCGTACTCGGGATGCAGCTCGATGATCCGCCGTTCCTCCGGCGTCAGCGGCCCGTCCTTGCGCAGGAGCCGGGTGGGCACGCCCAGCTTCCCCACGTCGTGCAGGATCCCGGCGAACCGCAGCACTTCGACGCGCTCGTCGTCCATGCCCAGCTCACGGGCGATCATCATGGACGCCTGCCCGACCCGCTCACTGTGCCCGCGCGTGTACCCGTCCTTGATGTCGACGGCCTGCACGAGGGCCCGGATGGTGGCCTGGTGGGCGGCCCGCTCCCGGTGGTACTGGGCGAACGCCCAGCAGGACACGTACATCGGCAGCAGGACGAGCAGCGCGGCGACAGGACCGTACGGACTGCGCCACAGCACCGCCATCATCAGCCCGGCGAGCCCGTGCACGGCGACGGAGGCGAGGGAGCGCGAGAAGAGCCCGCGCCAGGCGCCCCGCACCGGCACCCGCTCGGCGAGCGCCAGGATCCCGCCGTCGAGGGCAGTCAGCACCAGGCAGAAGGTGAGCACCGCGGCCCCGGCGGGTACGAGCGCGTACGGGAAGTGGGGCAGCGCGACCGCGTCCCCGCCACCCAGCGCCCAGTGCACCCGGGACGCCGCCCATACCGCGACGGCGAGCTGGGCCGCGCGCCAGACCCGGCGCAGCCACCGCGGCCGCTGTTCGACACGGGCGAGCAGCGCGCCCGGCAGCGCCACGAGCGCGGCGGCCGGCGGCGGCAGCAGAAAGGCCCCGGCGAGCAGCACGGGCAGGAAGGTGCCCAGCCCTCTGGGCGCGCCCCGCTCGGCGACGCGGGCGGCGGCACCCTTGGGGCCCTGCGGGAAGGGGATGCGCTCGCAGCCGGCGTACAGCGCGGCCAGCAGGGCGACGATCCACCAGGGTGCGTGAACGGCGGGCAGCGGAGCCAGGCAGGCCAGGGCGGCGGCGACGACACAGACGACGTAGAAACGCGCCCACGTCGGAATCGACCCCATCGCCTCGTTCCCTCCCCCGGACGTCCCCCGCCCCGGTCAGGCTCCGGAGCCTAGGACGATGGGAACGGCACGGGGGCGGCAATGGCCGAATCCGCGGGCTCGAAGCCCGCGGATTAGCACGTTCGGGTGATAACCGGACGATCTCCCCGGGGAGTTCAGGACTCCTGGGGTGTCGCGGTGACGTCGTGCTCGGGCACGGTCTGACCGGACCGGATCAGGTCGATGCGGCCCATGACCTTGGCGCGCAGATCGGTCGGCACGTCGTCCTGGCCGCAGCACCGCTTGACCAGCTTCTTCACGGCCTGCTCGAGTCCGTACTTCTCGAGACACGGGGAGCACTCCTCGAAGTGCACCTCGAACTTGGTGCAGTCCGAGTCCGGCATCTCATGATCGAGGAACTCGTACAGGTGATCGAGTACCTCACTGCAATCCGTCTCGTGCGGCTCTCCGCAGCTCATGAGCCCGAGCCTTTCGCTTCGTTCGACTCTCCGGCACCGGCTGGGACCAGCCCGCGGTCACGGGCGTAGTCCTCGAGCATGCCGCGCAGTTGGCGACGGCCCCGGTGCAGCCGGGACATCACCGTACCGATGGGTGTCCCCATGATGTCCGCGATCTCCTTGTACGCAAAGCCCTCTACATCAGCGAGATAGACCGCGATGCGGAATTCCTCGGGGATCGCCTGCAGCGCAGCCTTGACGTCCGAGTCGGGCAGGTGGTCGAGCGCCTGCGACTCCGCGGAGCGCAGACCGGTCGACATGTGCGACTCGGCACGCGCGAGCTGCCAGTCCTCGATCTCCTCGGCCGCACTGCGCTGGGGTTCGCGCTGCTTCTTGCGGTACGAGTTGATGAAGGTGTTGGTGAGAATGCGATACAGCCAAGCCTTGAGGTTGGTGCCCTCGCGGAACTGATGGAAGGACGCGTACGCCTTCGCGTACGTCTCCTGCACCAGGTCCTCGGCGTCGGCCGGGTTGCGCGTCATGCGCAGGGCGGCCGAGTACATCTGGTCGAGGAATTCGAGCGCGTCCCGCTCGAAGCGCGCGGTGCGCTCGGCGGACGATTCCGTGCTCGTGCCCTGGCCCTCGGGCTGCTCCGCCTGGCCGTGATCGGTCCCTGCGTCGGTCCCAGTGACCGGACCCACCTCCTCCAGCGACGTGGCAGGACCGAAACCGGTCCCACTCGAATCGGAGGATAGACGAACATCCACACCCGCCGCCGCTCGAACGGGGGCGGTCTTCGCCGCGTGCAGCACCGTCCAGTCCAGCTCAGGCCTACTGCTGCGGTTCGGGCAGATGGTCGAACCCATGCGGCGGACTTCCTCTCGTTCGAACGGTTCAGCACGCTCCGTGCTGTCTGCTCGGCACAACAGTGGTCCGCCGCCCGACATTCCCGTGCGTCACCCGAGTGACGCGATCCACCTCACGACGCCGTCGGTGATGATCTCCAGGGCCGCATCCTGGTCGATCGGTGCCCGTTTCGGCTCGGCGAAGCCATGATCGCCGTACGGCACCTCGATCAGCTCATACGAGCCCTGCGGGAACTCCGCCGGCTTGCCGAACGGATCGTTGCCTCCCTGGACCACGAGGGTGGGCACCCCGGCGCCGAGGAGTTCGTCGGCGCGGGACTTCTCGGGCTTGCCGGGTGGGTGCAGCGGGAAACTGAGGGCGAGGACGGCGGTGGCGCCGAGTTCCGTCGCCGTACGGCAGGCGACGCGGGCTCCGGCGCTGCGCCCGCCCGCGACCACCGGCAGTCCGGACTTCGCGACCGTGGGCCACAGGCCCCGCCATCCCACGTCCAGGGTCTTCGGCGCGGGCGCCACCTTCTTCCCGGCCACCCGCCAGGGCTGCTCGACGAGCGCGACGCTCACGCCGTGCCCGGGCAGCACCGCGGCCAGCGCCTGGAGATCGCGCGCCTCGATTCCGCCACCCGCGCCGTGACTCACGGCGAGCACGAGGCGTGGCTTCCCGGCCCTGTGCCAGGTGACGCGGGCGGTACCGGCGTCCGTCTCGATCGTCTCGATCGCGTCCATGATCTCCGTCACGTCAGGCTTGCAGGAGGTCCGTCACATCGGACTCCCATGAGCTCCGTCACGTCAGGCTTGCAGGAGGTCCGTCACATCGGACCCCCATGAGCTCCGTCACGCCAGGCTTGCAGAAGGTCCGTCACATCGGACCCCCATGAGCTCCGTCACGTCAGAAAAGTGTGCCCTCTTCGGGGCCCTCCAGCTCCTTCAGCAGCTCCGGCCCGTTGTTGCGGACGTTGCTGACGGCCGTGGAGACGGGATAGGCGCGCATCAGCCCGGCAGGCGGCGGCGCGAGCAGCTCGCGCAGGCCGTCGACATCCGTACGGGCCGGGTCGAGCCAGGTGTCCCAGCGGTCCGGGGTGAGCATCAGGGGCATCCGCGGGTGGATGTCGGCGAGAGCGTACGGCCCCTCGGCGGGCGCCACCGCGAGCGGCGAGGTCTCCGCCTCGGTCGTGATCACCGAGCAGGTCACCCACCAGGCCCGGGGGTGGTCGTCGGGGAGCGTCCTGTCGCGCCAGAACTCGTACAGCCCGGCCATCGCGAAGACCGAGCCGTCCGCGGGGAGCACGAAGTACGGCTGCTTGCGCGGCCGCTTCTTCTTGCCCTCGACCTCGAGATCGCGCTCGGCGGACCCGGTGACCCACTCGTAGTAGCCGTCGGCGGGGATGACGCAGCGCCGGGCGGCGAAGGCACGGCGGTACGAGGGCTTCTCGTGCACGGTCTCCGCGCGGGCGTTGATCATCCGGGCGCCGCCCTCGGGCGTCTTGGCCCAGGACGGGACGAGCCCCCACTTGAGTCTGCGCAGCTGGCGAACCGGCTTCGGGCTCTGCGCGTCCTTAAGTGGGCGGTCGAGGACGGCATAGACCTCCTTGGTCGGAGCCACGTTGTAGTCGGGGTCCAAGGTCTCCTCGGGCTCCCACTTCTCGACCTCAAAGATTCCTGCGAGATCCTCGGGCCTACGACTCGCTGCATACCGTCCGCACATACGTGCCACACTGCCAGATTCCGCGACACCAGAGGGAGCCACCGCAGACAATGGACAGCACCGCATCCACCTCGCTGGCCTCGCTCTGGGACCAGGTCTCCGGCACCCAGCCGGACCCCGATCTGTGGGTGGTGATAGCCACCATGGTCGCCGCCCTGGCGGTGATCGTCCCGCACGGCGTCTGGCGTGTCTCCCGCAACGCCATCACCATCGCGCACGAGGGCGGCCACGGGCTGGTGGCGCTGCTGACCGGGCGGAGCCTCAGTGGTATCCGGCTGCACTCCGACACCAGCGGCCTCACCGTCAGCCGCGGCAAGCCCACCGGCCTCGGCATGATCCTCACCGCGGCGGCCGGCTACGCGGCTCCCCCGCTGCTCGGCCTCGGCGGCGCCGCGCTGCTGGGCGTGGGCCGCATCACTCTGCTCCTGTGGCTGGCCACGGCCCTGCTCGTCGCGATGCTGGCGATGATCCGCAACGCCTACGGGGCACTCACGGTGGTCCTCACCGGCGGCACGTTCCTGGTGGTGTCCTGGCTCGCCGGACCCCAGGTGCAGGCGGCGTTCGCGTACGCCGTGGTGTGGTTCCTGCTGCTCGGCGGCGTCCGTCCGGCCTTCGAGCTCCAGGCCAAGCGCAGCCGGGGCGGCGCCGGCGACTCCGACGCCGACCAGCTCTCCCGCCTCACCCACGTCCCGGCGGGGCTGTGGCTGTTCCTGTTCCACGCGGTGTCCCTGTGCTCCCTGCTGGGCGGCGGCCGCTGGCTGCTGGGGCGTTGAGTGCCAGGGCATTGAGGTACCCCTGCAACTATCGCTCACATTCCGTCACTTTTGATCAAGATCTACCCCCACCCCCACCCACTAAAGTGGGCGCATGACCGCGAACCCCGCCCACACCGCCCTCTGGCCCGCCCCGCACGCGAGCGGAGCCGTCGACGCGACGGTCCACGTGCCGGGGTCCAAGTCGGTCACCAACCGCGCCCTGGTCCTCGCCGCGCTCGCCTCGGAGCCGGGCTGGCTGCGCCGCCCGCTGCGCTCCCGCGACACGCTGCTGATGGCGGGCGCGCTGCGCGCGATGGGCGTCGGCATCGAGGAGACGGTGGCGTCCAGCTCCACGGTCGCCGCGGGCCCGGACGCCTCCGGCGAGGCCTGGCGGGTCATCCCCTCGGGTCTTCAGGGCCCGGCCACGGTCGACGTCGGCAACGCCGGCACCGTGATGCGCTTCCTGCCCCCGGTCGCCGCCCTCGCGGACGGCCCCATCCGCTTCGACGGCGACCCGCGGTCGTACGAGCGCCCGTTGAACGGGGTGATCGACGCGCTGCGCCTGCTCGGCGCCCGCATCGACGACGACGGCCGCGGCGCGCTGCCGCTGACCGTGCACGGCGGCGGCGCTCTGGACGGCGGCCCGGTGGAGATCGACGCGTCCTCGTCGTCCCAGTTCGTGAGCGCCCTCCTCCTGTCCGGCCATCGCTTCAACCAGGGCGTCGAGGTCCGGCACACCGGCTCGACGCTGCCCTCGATGCCGCACATCCGGATGACGGTCGACATGCTGCGCGCGGTCGGCGCGCAGGTGGACACCCCGGAGTCGGGCGGCGAGCCCAACGTCTGGCGGGTCACGCCCGGCGCGCTGCTCGGCCGCGACCTGATCATCGAGCCGGACCTGTCGAACGCCCAGCCGTTCCTGGCGGCGGCCCTGGTGACCGGCGGCACGGTCGTCGTCCCCGACTGGCCCGCGCACACCACCCAGCCCGGTGACCGGCTGCGGGAGATCTTCACCGAGATGGGCGGTTCCTGCGAACTGACCGACAGCGGTCTGGAGTTCACCGGTTCGGGTGCGATCCGCGGCATCGACGTGGACCTGAGCGAGGTCGGCGAACTGACCCCGGGCATCGCGGCGGTCGCGGCCCTCGCCGACTCCCCGTCCACCCTGCGGGGCGTGGCCCATCTGCGCCTGCACGAGACGGACCGGCTGGCCGCGCTCACCAAGGAGATCAACGAACTCGGCGGTGACGTCACCGAGACCGCAGACGGCCTGCACATCCGCCCGCGCCGACTGCACGGCGGAATCTTCCACACCTACGACGACCACCGCATGGCGACCGCCGGCGCGATCATCGGGCTGGTGGTGGAGGGGGTGCAGATCGAGAACGTGGCGACGACGGCGAAGACCCTGCCGGACTTCCCCGATCTGTGGACCGGAATGCTCGGGAACTGACGGGCGGACCGGGATCATGCGCCGCTACGGCAAGCACACCGACGAGGACGACATCCGCCAGCGCCCCAACCGCAAGGGCAACCGTCCGCGTACGAACATCCGCCCCAAGCACGAGGAGGCGGTCGAGGGCATGGTCGTCACCGTCGACCGGGGCCGCCTGACCTGCCTCGTCGAGGACCGCCTCGTGACGGCGATGAAGGCCCGCGAGCTGGGCCGCAAGGCCGCCGTCGTCGGTGACCGTGTCGCGATCGTCGGCGATCTGTCCGGCGAGAAGGACACCCTTGCCCGCATCGTCCGCATCGAGCCGCGCAGCTCCGTACTGCGCCGCACGGCCGACGACGACGATCCCTACGAGCGCGTGGTCGTCGCCAACGCCGATCAGCTCGCCATCGTCACCGCCCTCGCCGACCCCGAGCCGCGCCCGCGCCTGATCGACCGCTGCCTGGTCGCGGCGTACGACGCCGGCCTGGAGCCTCTGCTGGTGCTGACCAAGTCGGACCTCGCGTCGCCCGACGATCTCCTCGCGCTGTACGGGGCGTTGGGCGTCCCCTACGTCGTGACGAGCCGTGAGGAGCTGGAGAGCGGCGCGGCGGTGGACCGGGTGCGCAAGCAGCTGGACGGCAAGATCACGGCGTTCGTCGGGCACTCCGGCGTCGGCAAGACGACCCTGGTGAACGCGCTGGTCTCGCAGGAGCGGCGGCGCAGCACCGGCCACGTGAACGCCGTCACGGGCCGCGGCCGGCACACCACGACCTCGGCGCGCGCGATCCCGCTGCCGGGCAGTGAGGGCTGGGTCATCGACACTCCGGGCGTCCGCTCCTTCGGCCTGCACCACGTCGACCCGTCCCGGGTCATCCACGCCTTCCCCGACCTCGAACCCGGTACCGAAGGCTGTCCGCGCGCGTGCAGCCACGACGAACCGGACTGCGCGCTGGACCAGTGGGTGGCGGACGGCCACGCGGACCCTCAGCGGCTCTACTCCCTGCGCCGGCTGCTGGCGACGCGCGAGCGCACGGAGGGTGACTGAGTCCCCTGAGCCCCCTTGTGACCTCCGCGTTGTTTGCGTGGGCGGCCCGTCGGTAAGTGCTTAGCCGGTCGGCAAATGCATAATCGCACCAAGCCGGACCCAGGCCAGACGAAGCAGTCGACGTGCGGACACGGGAGGACGAAACATGGCGTGGCTGCTGGTCGTTGTGGCGGGACTGCTCGAAACCGGCTTCGCCGTCTGTCTGAAACTCTCGCACGGCTTCACGAGACTGTGGCCGACGGTCGCCTTCTGCGTCTTCGCGCTCGGCAGCTTCGGTCTGCTGACCCTCTCCCTGCGGAAGCTCGACGTCGGCCCGGCGTACGCGGTGTGGACCGGCATCGGCGCGGCGGGCACCGCCATCTACGGAATGATCTTCCTCGGCGACCTGGTGTCGACCCTCAAGATCGTCTCCATCAGCTTCGTCATCATCGGCGTCATCGGCCTGCAGCTCTCGGGCTCCGCTCACTGAGGCGCCCCGTCAGGGGTGCGGGGAAGTCTTCTCGGGAGCGCGGGGAACTGCGCGGCCAGCCGTAACGACGTCGCACCCGCCCGCCCGGCGCCGAGGCACCCCGGAAGGCGTCACCTCAACTGCCGAGGCAACGCACTGCGCACCAGCTCCGTCACTTCCCCCTCCCCCGGCGGAGCCGCCACACACGACAACGACAGCCGCACCACCAACTCACACGCCCCGGCCAACTCCCCCACGTCCCCCCTCATCGCCCCGGGCCCGGACAATGCCGCGACGGCCCGGTCCCGTACGAGCGCCACGAAGTCCGCAGGCGAGGGCAACGGCCCGTCCGCCCTCCGCTGCGCGGGCACCGCGGACGACGATGGCACCGCCGAGAGCGTCGGCGACGGCAGCCGCTCACTCCAGCACCCGGTCAGCATGGCCCGTACGAGCGCGTTGGCCCGGGCCGCCGACGTGGTCCACTCGGCGGTCGCGACCAGCCGCTCGCGCGCGTCCGCGTGGGCGGCCAGCGCGCGCTCGACCCCGGCGAGATAGCCGTCGGCCTCCCGCCGTACGAGGGCGCGTGCGAGCCCTTCCTTGCTTCCGAACTCGTTGTACAGCGTCTGGCGGGACACACCGGCCACGGCGGCGACGTCGACCATCCGCACCGTGGACCACGGGCGGTGTGCGAGCGCCGTATAGGCGGCATCCAGAAGGGATTCCCGCGCTGCAGGCATCTTTCGCCTCCCTGGGGGCGAGCGGGCGGCACTGCAGCTCAGATTTGACGCGCACAGGGGCACTGTCAAGGGTTCGCGGCGGCGTCGAGGGGCGTACGCCGACCCCCGCGCGCCGAGGTGATCAGCCAGGCCGTGCGGCCCGCGCCCCGAGGCGCCCCGAGCCCCACGACCGTGCCCGATGATCCCCCGGGCCGTATGGCTGTGGCCCGAGTGGGCCATATACGGTGCAGTCATGCCCGACTATCGCGATGACCTGCGCCTGGCCCATGTCCTGGCGGACGCCGCCGACGCGGCGACGATGGACCGGTTCAAGGCGCTCGACCTCAAGGTCGAGACCAAGCCGGACATGACGCCGGTGAGCGAGGCGGACAAGGCCGCCGAGGAGCTGATCCGCGGCCACCTCCAGCGGGCACGGCCGCGCGACGCGATCCTCGGCGAGGAGTACGGCATCGAGGGCACCGGCCCGCGCCGCTGGGTGATCGACCCGATCGACGGCACCAAGAACTACGTCCGCGGGGTGCCCGTCTGGGCCACGCTGATCTCCCTGATGGAAGCGGGCGAGGGCGGCTACCAACCGGTGGTCGGGGTGGTCTCCGCGCCCGCGCTGGGCCGCCGCTGGTGGGCGGCGAAGGGGCACGGCGCGTTCACCGGCCGCAGCCTGTCCTCGGCCACGCGCCTGAAGGTCTCCCAGGTCTCGCGGATGGCCGACGCGTCCTTCGCGTACTCCTCGCTGTCAGGCTGGGAGGACCAGGGCCGCCTCGACGGCTTCCTTGACCTGACGAAGGCGGTCTGGCGCACGCGCGGGTACGGCGACTTCTGGCCGTACATGATGGTCGCGGAGGGTTCGGTGGACATCTGCGCGGAGCCCGAGCTGTCGCTGTGGGACATGGCGGCGAACGCGATCGTGGTGACCGAGGCGGGCGGATCCTTCACGGGCCTCGACGGCCGCCCGGGCCCGCACAGCGGCAACGCGGCCGCGTCGAACGGCATCCTCCACGACGAGCTGCTGGGTTATCTGAACCAGCGGTACTGAACCCAGCGGTACTGAGCCGACGAGCTGCCGGGATCCGAACCAGCGGTACTGAAGAGCCGGTGGCGCGCCCTTGTGACTCATGGGCGCCCCCGAAACTCACCGCACGCCCTCTTGTTGACCCTCCCTTTAACTGCGACTCTGAGAGTCCCCCCACTTGTGAACTTGTGAATCGCTTCTCTTGGCGCTTCACCAAGGAGGTGGCTCCAGCCCATGCTCGTCCGCGACGCCATGAGCACGGTGGTCCTGACCATCGGCCCGGCACACACTCTCCGTCAGGCGGCCTGCCTGATGTCCTCCCGCCGCGTAGGCGCGGCCGTCGTCCACGACGAGGACTCCTCCGGCCTCGGCATCCTCACCGAACGCGACATCCTCAACTCGATCGCCCTCGGACAGAACCCGGACACCGAGACCGCGGGCACCCACACCACGACCGACGTCGTCTTCGCCGCCCCCGTCTGGACCCTGGAGGAGGCCGCGGCGGCGATGGCACACGGCGGCTTCCGACACCTGATCGTGCTCGACGACAACGGCCCGGTCGGCATCGTCTCGGTCCGCGACATCATCCGCTGCTGGGCACCGAAGCGGCAGCGGGTACCCGCGTAGACGCCCGGAAGCCGCCGGGCCCGCACATGCCGACGGGCCGGACCCCCTCATCACTCAGGAGGATCCGGCCCACCGCCCACGACAAGCGATCCAGTGCTGGTTGTCAGCCGCGCAGGGCCTGGACCGCGGCCTCCAGCCGCTTGCCGAAGTCTTCGTCAGCCTGACGGAAGTTGTCGATCGCGCGCTCGGCGATGTCGTCACGGGAGACCTTGGCGATGAAACCCGCCAGGTTCGCGATCAGACGCCCCTGCTCGTCCTCCGACATCAGGCGGTACAGATTCCCCGCCTGCACGAAGTCGTCGTCCTCGGAGTGGGACGGCGCCTCGGTCTCACCGGTGTGGCCGGTCACCGCGATCGGCTGCCACAGCGGCCGGTCCGTCTGGAACGGACCGCCGAAGCTGTTCGGCTCGTAGTTCTTCGCGCCCCTGTGACGGCCGTCGTACAGGAAGCCGTCACGGGAGTTCGTGCGCGCCTCGGCGGCGTGCGGGCGGTTCACCGGCAGGTGGTCGGCGTTGATGCCGACGCGGTAGCGGTGCGCGTCGCCATAGGCGAAGAGCCGCCCCTGAAGCATCTTGTCGGGTGAAGGCCCGATGCCCGGCACGAAGTGCGCCGGCGAGAAGATGGACTGCTCGACCTCGGCGAAGATGTTCTCCGGGTTGCGGTTGAGCTCCAGCCTGCCGATCTCGATCGGCGGGTAGTCCTCGTGCGGCCACACCTTGGTGAGGTCGAACGGGTTGAACCGGTAGGTCGCCGCGTCGGCCGCCGGCATGATCTGCACCTGCACGGTCCAGGACGGGAACTCACCGCGCTCGATGGCCTCGCGCAGGTCGCGCTGGTGGGAGTCGGGGTCCTCACCGGCGAGCTTGTCGGCCTGTGCCTGGGTGAGGTTCTTGATGCCCTGGTCGGTCTTGAAGTGGTACTTCACCCAGAAGACCTCGCCGGCCTCGTTGTTCCACTGGTACGTGTGCGAGCCGTACCCGTTGAGATGCCGGTAGGAGGCCGGGATCCCCCGGTCACCGAAGAGCCAGGTCACCTGATGCGTGCTCTCGGGGCTGAGGCCCCAGAAATCCCACACATTGTCGGCCTCCTGCGAACCGGTGTACGGGTCGCGCTTCTGCGTGTGGATGAAGTCGGGGAACTTGATGGCGTCCTTGATGAAGAACACCGGGGTGTTGTTGCCGACGAGGTCGTAGTTGCCCTCTTCGGTGTAGAACTTCAGCGCGAAGCCGCGGGGGTCACGGACCGCGTCCGCGGAGCCGAGGTTGCCGGCCACCGTCGAGAACCGCAGAAAGGTCTCGGTCCGCTTGCCGACCTCGGAGAGGAACGTGGCGCGGGTGTACCGGGTGACATCCGCGGTGACCGTGAAGGTGCCGTAGGCGGCGGCGCCACGGGCGTGCACGACACGCTCCGGGATGCGCTCACGGTTGAAGTGGGCGAGCTTCTCGAGAAGCAGCTGGTCCTGAACGAGCACCGGCCCACCGACGCCCGCGCTCTCGCTGTTCTGGTTGTCGGCCACCGGCGCGCCGGCCTCCGTCGTAAGCGGTCCCTGCGTCACGTGCGCCTCCTGCGTCATTCCGGACCAGTCCTGCCCGGTCCCACCCAATGGCCAATGCCGAACCGATCCTACATTAGACAATATCTAAGTCAATCACTCGTCCAAATTCACACCTATTCAGAATCTGGTCACCTTGCTGTTAAGCTGGCCTGTATGAGTGACCTGTTGGAACGACTGCGCGGACGCGGATGGCGAATGACCGCGCAGCGGCGTGTCGTGGCCGAGGTCCTCGACGGCGATCACGTTCATCTGACGGCCGACGAGGTGCATGCCCGAGCCGTCGCCAAGCTGCCCGAGATCTCCCGGGCGACCGTCTACAACACGCTGGGTGAGCTGGTCTCGCTCGGCGAGGTGCTGGAAGTCGCGACGGACAAGCGCGCCAAGCGCTACGACCCGAACGCGCACCGTCCGCACCACCACCTGGTCTGCGCCCAGTGCGGCTCGATCCGCGACGTCCACCCGAGCGGCAACCCGCTCGCCGACCTCCCCGACTCGGAGCGCTTCGGCTTCACGGTCTCGGACGTAGAGGTGACTTACCGGGGCCTGTGCCCCACCTGCGCATCGGCCTGACTCCCCCGAAGCCCCGGCCTCCACGGACGCCGGGGCTTTCCCCTGCCCCTACATCCCCGAAAACGCCGAAGGACCCAGATCTGAATGATCTGGGTCCTTCGCCTTCAAGTAGCGGGGACAGGATTTGAACCTGCGACCTCTGGGTTATGAGCCCAGCGAGCTACCGAGCTGCTCCACCCCGCGTCGATGAACTGAACATTACGTCAACCAGGTGGACCAGCGCAAATCCCGTAGACGCCCCCCACAGAGCTTGAACACGCCCCCTTCGAGCGAAGGGGTCCACGGTCGCCCCCCGGACTACGACGAGAAGCCCCACGGGGTTCGAGGAGAGGGTCTCCGGGGTTCGGGGCGAAGCCCCACGGGGTTCGGGGAGGTCTACGGGGTTCGAGGAGAGGGTCTCCGGGGTTCAGGGCAGGAGCCCTCCGGGTTTCAGGTTGGAGGCCCTCCGGGCTTCGGGAGCGCAGGCCCTGACGGATGCGGGGGAGGCGGGGCTCCAGCGGGGTCCTGGGGCGCAGCCCCAGCGGGTGCATGGGCGCAGCGCCGCACGAGGCCAGGGCCAGCCCGATGGGGCGCAGGGGCGCAACCCCGCAGGACAGGGCCAGCCCGATGGGGCGCAGGGGCGCAACCCCGCAGGACAGGGCCAGCCCGGTGGGGCGCAGGGGCGCAACCCCGCAGGACAGGGCCAGCCCGGTGGGGGTCAGGGGCGCAGCCCCAGGGATGGGTCGGGTAGGGGCGGCGGGGGCGAGAACAAGCCAAGGCCAGCCCCCACCCACCGCCACACACTCACGCGGACAACTCCTGCCGCAACGCATCCCGCAACCGAGCCGCCCGCTCAGCCACCTCCGCAGGCCCCAGCGCAACCGCCCGATCAGCCCACCGCTGCCCCTCCGCCAGCTCCCCCCGTCGCGCATACACGAGCGCAAGCCGAAGCGCCGCCCGCCCATGCCCCGCATCCGCCGCCCGGGTCCACCACAACGCGGCCTCCGGCTCACTCCCCTCCCGAGCCAACAGCAGCCCCAGATTGAAGGCCCCGTTCCGAGACCCGGCCTCCGCGGCCGACCGGTACCACCGAGCCGCCTCCACCACATCACCCCGAGCCGCGGCGAGCATCCCGACCCGCACCTGCGCCCGCCGATGCCCGAGGGAGGCAGCCCGCTCGTACCACTCCTCGCACTCGCTCTTCTCCTGCGCCGGCTCCCCGAGCTCATGCGCGGGCGCCGGCGGCCGCCGGGCGTCGAGCACGGCGGCCAGCCGATACGCGGCCTCCGCGCTACCGCCCCCCGCCGCACACCTCAGATGCCGCTCCGCCTCCAGCTCGTCCCCGTCCCGCAGCCGCGCGATACCGACCTGCAGCGCCGCCTCGGTGTGCCCGGCGGAAGCCGCCCGCTCGTACCACCGCAGCGCCGCCTCCTCGTCGTCCTCGCTCCCCCGCCCGGCATGCAGGATCCCGAGGTTGAACGCGGCGTCCACACTCCCGGCCTCCGCGGCCTTGGAGAACCACGGCTCGGCCCCTGCCGAGTCACCGACCTGAAGCAACAGGATCGCCAGCGCGTTCGCGGCCTCACGGTGCCCCGCGTACGCGGCCCGCCGATACCACTGCTCGGCCTGCGCGGTCCGCCCCTGCTCGGCGCAGAGCAGCCCGAGGTTGTACGCGCCGTTGACATCACCGGCGTCCATGGCGGCCCGGTACCACCGCTCCGCGGTCTGCGTCTCGCCGCGCTCGGCGTGCAGCGCCCCCAGTGCGTTCGCGGCGTTCCCGTCCCCGTCCTGGGCGGCCCGCAGCCACCACACGGCCGCGCTCTCCGTGTCCCCCGCGTCCCGCAGCAGGAACCCGAGCGCGCAGGCGGCCCGCGCCTCTCCGTCCTTGGCGGACGTCAGATACCAGCGCCCCGCCTCCTTGAGGTGCCCCCGCTTCTCCAGGATCGCCCCGAGGTGCAGCGCGGCCCGCCGGTGCCCCCGCGCGGCGGCCTGCCGGTACCACTGCTCGGCCTCTTCACCGGCGGCTCCTATGACCCCGATGACACCGTTGTCGCCCCTGCCCTCGCTCGCGTCCGCGGCCTTGCGGTCGAGCGTGCGCGCGAGCCGGTACGCGGCCTCGCGGTGCCCCCGCTCGGCAGCCGCCCGCATCCACTGCTCCGCGCTGACGTCACTGCGGTGCTCCAGCAGATCGGCGAGCGCGTACGCCCCGAGGGCATGGCCCTGCTCTGCGGACTGGCGCAGCCAGTACTCGGCGGCAGGCTCGTCTCCCCGCTCCCGGTGATAGCGCCCGAGCGCGTGCGCGGCGGCCGCGGACCCGGCGACAGCGGCGATCCGCCACCACCCGGCGGCCTCGTCGGCGTACCCGCGCTGGTGCAGGAGGACACCAAGGTTGTTGGCCGCGGCGCGGTCACCGGCGGCGGTGGCAGCGCGCAACTGCGGCTCGGCTCCGTCGAGATCACCGCGGCGCAGCAGCATCGCTCCGAGGACACTCATCGCCTCGACGTCGCCGGCCTCGGCGGCGAGCCGCTGACGTGCTTCCTCGGCAGCCTCGCCGGTTTCGTCCCGGTCTGAAGGCTGCACAAAACGCCCTGTCTCCAACAGAGTTGCCTTGTCCCCCATAACGTCCATCGTCGCACCACCTGCAACCTGGGTACACCTGGTATACCGCAGTCAGTGAGGTCACTTCAGCGTTTTGTCGACATGCCCACAGAGAGACAAGTCAAACACAGTTTTCCCAACTCCCCACGGATGGCGCAGCCTTCGGCGCGTCGCCCATGGTCGCCGCACGTACCCGCGCACGCGTCCTGCTCAGGTCGCCATACGGGTGCAGTACACGTGTGCGCACACAGCGAAGGCCCGGATCCTGTGAGGATCCGGGCCTTCGCTTTTCAGTAGCGGGGACAGGATTTGAACCTGCGACCTCTGGGTTATGAGCCCAGCGAGCTACCGAGCTGCTCCACCCCGCGCCGTTGTGTTGCAACCGTACCACGGCGCGGAGGTGGCCTCTGACCAGCGGCTGATCCAAGAACCGGACAAGCCGTCGGACTGCCGGACGGGCGGCCGACGGGCCGGCCCTAGCCCGTACCGCCGCTGGGACTACTGCTGGCGCTGGGGCTCGGACTGCTGCTGCCGCTCGGGCTCGGACTACTGCTCGGACTGCTGCCCTTGTCGTTGCTCTTGCTGCCGCCGCTGCCACCAGTGGCGCTCTTGTCGGCCTTGGTCTGAGCGTCCTCGGCCCGCTTCAGCGCGTCCTGAAGATCCTTCTGCGCCTGCCCGTACGCCGTCCAGTCGCCCTTCTTGAGGGCGTCCTGGCCCTGGTCGAAGGCCTTCTGGGCGTCGGTGAGCGCCTGCTGGACCGTCGGGTTGCTCGACGTCGGCGGTGGCGTGGTCCCCGTGTCCGTCGGTGGACTGGGCGTACTCTCCGTCCCGAAGATCTTGTTGAGCGCCTGGTCGAGCGTGTCCTCGAAGGCGGTGTTGCCTCCGTAGGTCACCAACACCTTGCGCAACAAGGGGTACTTGAGGTCGCCACCGCGTACGTAGACGGGCTCCACGTAGAGCAGTCCTCCGTCGAGCGGAACCGTCAGCAGATTGCCGTACTCGACTTCCGAGTCCCCACCCTTCAGAAGTCTGATCGACTCGGCGATGTCCTGTTGGGAGTTGAACTGGCTCTGGACCTGTTTGGGACCGTCGACGGGTTCGCTGGTCGGCAGTTTCAGGATTCTGATCTTGCCGTAGTCACTGGTGCCCGCCTCGGAGTCGACCGACATGAAGGCGCTCAGGTTGTCCCGGCCGTTCGGAGTGAACGTCGTCGTCAGAGAGAACGTCTGCGCCTTCTGGTCGGGCATCTGCATGCTCAGGTAGTACGGCGGCACCGCGTTGCCCGACTTGTTGGTCGGGTCGTCCGGGACCTGCCACACCTCGCTGCCGCTGAGGAACGTCTGCGCGTCCTTCACGTGGTAGCGGGTGAGCAGCTCGCGCTGGACCTTGAACAGGTCCTGCGGGTACCGCAGATGGTCCATGAGCGACTGCGAGATGGACGTCTTCGGCTTCACCGTGTTCGGGAACGCCTTCATCCAGGTCTTGAGGACCGGGTCCTTGGTGTCCCACTGGTAGAGCTTGACCTCGCCGGTGTACGCGTCGACGGTCGCCTTCACCGAGTTGCGGATGTAGTTGACCTGGTTCTGCTGGGCCACCACCGCGCGCTGGTTGTTGGTCGCGGTGAGTGAGTCCGCCGTCGTGTCACCGAGGGTGGTGCGGGAGGCGTACGGGTAGCCGTTGGTCGTGGTGTAGGCGTCGACGATCCACTGGATCTTGCCGTCGACCACGGCCGGGTAGGCGTCGCCGTCGATGGTCAGCCAGGGGGCCACCGCCTCGACGCGGTCCTTCGGGGTGCGGTTGTAGAGGATCCGGGAACCCTCGCCGATCGCGCCCGAGTAGAGGATCTGCGGCTCGCCGAACGCCACGGCGTACGCGGCACGGTTGACCGGGCTGGAGAGGCTGACCCCGCTCTCGCCCTTGTAGCTGGTGGTCTTCTCACCGCTGTCGTCGGAGTAGTCGATCTCCTTCTGGGGACCGCCGACGATCGAGTACTGCGTGGTCTTCTCGCCGTAGTAGACCCGCTGCTCGTACGTCCCCAGGTCGCCCTTGGACGGCAGGTCGGACTCGGTGAAGACGGGCCGGCCACCGGAGGTCGCCGTGGTGCCCTTGGCGGCCACCACGCCGTATCCGTGCGTGTAGCGGAAGTGGTCGTTGATCCAGTTGTTCTTCGGAATGCCGTTCAGGTTCAGCTCGCGCAGTCCGATGACCGTGTCCTGGTCCTTGCCGTCCTTGCTGTACCGGTCGACGTCCAGGTTGGTCGGGAACGCGTAGTAGTTCTTCATCTGCTGCAACTGCTGGAACGTCGGCGAGACGATGTTCGGGTCCAGCAGACGGATGCTCGCCGTGGTGTCGGCGTCGTCGCGTTGCTTGGTCTTGTCCTTGGTGTCGCTCTTGCCCGCGTACTCCGAGACCTGGGTACCGTCGATGCCGTAGGCCTCGCGGGTCGCCTTCAGGTTCTTCTCGACGTACGGCGCTTCCTTGGCCTGCTCGTTCGGCTGAACCTGGAATTTCTGCACGATCGCCGGGTAGAGACCGCCGATCAGGATCGCCGAAAGGACCATCAGGCCGAAGCCGATGACGGGCAGCTGCCAGGTGCGCCGCCACAGGGTGGCGAAGAACAGCAGCGCGCAGATGACGGCGATGCAGAACAGGATTGTCTTGGCGGGCAGATACGCGTTGGCGTCGACGTACCTGAGGCCCGTCCAGTTGCCGGTCGCCTTGAAATCGCTGGACTTCACGGCGAGTCCATAGCGGTCGAGCCAGTAGGCGACCGCCTTCAGGGCGACGAAGATGCCCAGCAGCACCGACAGGTGCCCGGTCGCCGCGGCCGTGGCGCGCGCGCCCGGGGAGGTGATCCTGAGCCCTCCGTAGAGGTAGTGCGTGAGCGCGGCGGCGATCAGCGAGAGCACGGCGGCGGCGAAACCGAAGCCGAGCAGAAAGCGGTACCAGGGGAGATCGAAGGCATAGAAGGAGACGTCGAGGTGGAACTGGGGGTCCTTCTGGTGGAAGGGGACCCCGTTCACCCACATCAGCCACGTGCGCCACTGGCCCGACGCCGACGCGCCGGCGATCAGCCCCACCAGGGAGGTGATGCCGAGCAGCAGCCACCTCTTGTAGGGCGCGATCCCCATCCGGTACCGGTCGAGGCTCTGCTGCTCCATCGACATCGCGCTCAGCGGCGGTCGCAGCCGGTGTGCCAGCCAGATGTTCACGCCGACCGAGGCCGCCATGATCAGGCCGAACACGAAGAAGAGCCCGATCTTGGTCCACAGGGTGGTCGTGAAGACGGACGAGTAGTGAACCGACCGGTACCAGAGCCAGTCCGTCCAGAACCCCGCGAACATGACGAACGCCATGGCCAGCACGGCCAGCACGCCCAGTGTCATGAGCAGGGTCCGGACATGCCGGGACGGTCGGCCCACTCTGATCCGTGGCCCCGTCGGGCCTCCGCCGCGGTCCGGCATCTGGAAAGCCAAGGTGCGCACCTCGAAGTTCGCTGTTGATCCGTCAGGTCCCCCGTGAAGCGGACCATCCGTCAGGCTCCGTGATCGTGGAGCCTCATCTATGCAACTTACTCACGCTTTACTCGGTTCCCGGATCCGGGTACGAACGAGGCAGGATTGTGACCATGTCCAACACTCCCATGGCAGCGAGCCCGCTCACCCGGGCCGTACTCGAGATCGACGAGTACGCCTCCGGCCTCGGCTGGGACCAGCCCGCTCGCCTCTTCGCCCTCGTAGACACCGCGCGACTGCGGACCCAGGAACCCGGCCTCGCGGCCCAGCTCGGCCTGCAGGACGAGCCCGAGACCACCGGTCTCACCCCCATCGAGCAGGACGAGATCCCTGCCGACAAGCCGCTGGACGAGTTCCTCGGCACCATCGCCTGGCCCGACGCCGTGGTCGGCTGCGCGCTCACCGTGGAGCGGCTGATGCTGCCGCCGTCCGCGGAGGCCTCCGTCCCGGAGGGCCTGAGCGACAAGAAACTCGCGAAGTGGGTGGCCGAGCATCCGGACCGCCAGGAGGTCCGGATGACGGTCGGCGTCCTGCGCGACGGCACCCGCGACTCGGCACTGCGTCTGCGCGAGAAGGACGCGCCGACCGAGGTCCTCACGGGCGCGGGCCTGGTGCCGGGTCTGGCGGAGGCGCTGTCTGCGACGTTCGCGGACTGACGTCCTGGTGTACGTGGATGGGGGCGCCCCCGGACTTCCGGGGGCGCCCCCATCACGCCGTACGACCCCCGTGTGCCGCCGCCGGTCGGTCCCTCAGCCCTTGGTGGTGCACTTCGGCAGGTCGGCGGTCTTGCCGGAGCTGATGTCCTTCAGGGCGTTCATGGCGTCGTCGATGGTGTTGACCTTGACGAGGGTGAGCCCGTCGGGGGTGTCCTTGGCGGCGGACGCGCAGTTGTCCTTGGGCGTCAGGAAGTACTGGGCGCCCTTCTCGCGCGCTCCGATCGTCTTCAGCTCGATGCCGCCGATCGGGCCGACGGTTCCGCTGTCGTCGATGGTGCCGGTGCCGGCCACGAACTTGCCGCCGGTGAGGTCGCCCGGGGTCAGCTTGTCCACGATGCCCAGCGCGAACATCAGCCCGGCGCTCGGACCGCCGACGTCGGCGAGCTTGATGTCGATGCTGAACGGGAACGTGTGATCGGTCCCGGCCGAGATGCCGACGATGGCGCGGGACGCGCCGCTGTCGCTGGACTTCGCCGTGGTGATGGTCACGTCCGTGGTCACGGTGGCCGTCCTGCCCGCCTTCTCGGCGGCGGCCTGCTCCTTGGCGGGCACCACCGTGAAGACGACCTTCTCGCCGGGCTTGTGCTTGGTGACCAGCTTGGCGACGTCGCCGGGCGCCTTGACGGCCGTACCGTCGACGCTCTTGATCACGTCACCGGCGTGCAGCCGCCCCTCGGCCGGGGAGCCCTTGACGACGGTCGACACGATCACCCAGGACTTCACCGGGATGCCCAGCTCCTTCAGAGCGGCCACCTTGGCGCTCTCCTGGGACTGGCTGAACTCCTCGGCGTTCTCCTGCGTCGACTGCTGCTCGGTCTTGCCGTCCGGGTAGAGCGTGTCGTGCGGCACGACCTTGTTGTCATGCGCGAGCCACCCGTAAACGGCCTCTACAAGGTTCATGTTGTAGTCGGCGCTGGTGACCCGGACCGTGGTCATGTTCAGGTGCCCGGTGGCCGGGTACGTCTTGCGTCCGGAGATCTGCAGCACCGGCTCGCCGTCGTGCTCGCCCAGCGTGTTCACCGTCGGCCCCGGTGACATCTCCGAGTACGGCACTTTGATGAACACTCCCGCGCACAGGAGCGCGATCAGGATCAGGGTGGAGGCGAGCATCGTCGCGGTGCGGCGTGGCATGCCACGACAGTACGGGACGGTGCTGTCAGCGCACTGTCGGGGCCGTCCGTACGGGACCCGGGCGGCGCTGGCGGAGCCCCGGCCTCAGACCGCGTCGGATTGCGGCTTCTCCCCGCCACCGGGCCGCACCATGACTGCCTCGGAGCGCTCCATGGCCGCGCGGAAGCGCGCGTACCCCTCGAGCTCGACGCCGTCTCCCGCCGTCTTGCGGTTCCGGCTGGCCCAACTGCCCCACAGTCCGGCACCGATCGCGGCCAAAAGCGGAATCAGCAACCAGGCGAGCGACGCCATGCCGACCTCCCAACCCCACAAGCGACCGCAACTGACTGATCAGCAGATTAACCATCTGCCTTGTTAACGCTCATACCAGGGGGTCGGTTACGCAACCGGAGCAAGGGTGAGAACTCGGTGAGGCCGGACTCACACGTCCGGCCGATTCCCTCAACAGGCTCCGACCCACTCCTCCGTGCCGTCGGAGAACTTCTGGTGCTTCCAGATGGGCACCTCGTGCTTGAGGTCGTCGATCAGCTTGCGACACGCCTCGAAGGCCTCACCGCGGTGCGGACACGACACGGCGACGATCACCGCGAGATCGCCGACGGCCAGGTCACCGACCCGGTGCACGGCGGCCAGCGCCCGCACCGGATACTCGGCGACCACCTTCTCGGCGATCCGCCGCATCTCGGCTTCCGCGCTGGGATGACACGAATATCCGAGCCCCTCGACGTCGGCACCCCCGTCGTGATTGCGCACGGTCCCCACGAAGAGCGCGGTCCCCCCGGCGGCGTCGTCTCCGACGGCCCGGAAGACCTCGTCCAAGGAGAGCGGCTCGTCCCGAATCGCCAACAGCCGAATCGGATCCTGCGCGCCCAACTCACCGGGATGCTCAAAGGTAGGTGCCATAGCCCCATCGTGCCGCACCCCACAGCACCCACGAAATACACCTTTCACCCCGCACACGCGCGTGACCTTTTGGAGCCTCCTACAGAGACCAAGCCCACACCCCAGCCCGTCCAGCGCTTGAGGACGAGGCCGTTCAGTCCGCTTCCCTGGAGCGGGAGGAGCCCCGCGGTTCAGTCCGTCCGCTACCGGGGGTGGGCGGAGCCCCGCGGGGAGCGGGGGCACGGACCCGCCGAGACGCAGGGGCGGAGCCCTGCGGGGGGTTCAGGGGCGCAGCCCTGCCGCGGGTTCAGGAGCACGGCCCCGCCGGAGGTTCAGGAGCACGGCCCCGCCGGAGGTTCAGGGCCGCAGCCCGCCGGGGCGCAGGGGCGCAGCCCTGCCCGGGGTTCAGGGGCGCAGCCCTGCCGGGGTTCAGGAGCGCAGCCCTGCCGGGGTTCAGGAGCACGGCCCCGCCGGAGGTTCAGGGCCGCCGCCCGCCGGGGCGCAGGGGCGCAGGGGCGCAGGGGCGCAGCCCGCCAGGGTCCAGAGGCGCACCTCCGCCGGAGTCCAGGAGCTCAGCCCCGCCAGGGTTCAGGAGCTCAGCCCCGCCAGGGCGCAGGGGCGCAGCCCCGCCAGGGTTCAGGAGCTCAGCCCCGCCAGGGCGCAGGGGCGCAGCCCCGCCGGGGATGGGACGGGTAGGGGCGGCGGGGGCGAAACACCGGCCCCCAGCCACGGCGCACCCGCACACCCCCGGACTCAGATCCGTCGCCGAGCCTTCCGAGCCCGCCGAACCAACGCGGCCGTACCCAGAAGAGCGACCGTCGCCCCCGCGGCCCCCGCCGCCGTCGCGTCCTTCCGCCCCAGCCGCCGCCCGGCCACGGTGTGCCGCCCGGCAACCTCCTCCAGCAGCTCCGCGAGAACCTCCTCGTTGGTCCACTGCGGCCGCCACCCGGCGTCATGCATCCGGCTCCCACTCACCACCCAGGGATACATCGTGTACGCCAGATCCCCGGCGGGCGAAGGAGTGAGCCCGATCCGGTGAAGTCTCGCGGCAGCCCCCAGCGCGACGGCGGACGGCAACTCCATCCGCCGAATCCCACTGAGCTCCTCGACCTCCTCCTGCTCCAGCCACCCGTCGCACCCGACGGCCAGCTCCCCCTCCACCTTCTCCAGGACTGCGTACTCCAGAGCACTGCACAGATCCTCGACGTGGCAGAACTGCCAGGCAGGCCGTGACCCCGCCACCACAAGGAGTCGAGGAGACTCGAAGTACCTGGTCAGCGCGGTGTCGGTACCACCACCGACCAGGACCCCAGGCCGTACGACGGTGACATTGAGCCCTGGATGCGCGCGCGGCGCCCGCCGGGCGAGCCGCTCGATCTCCAGCAGGTCCCCGACCCCAGTGGCCTCGGCGGTCGCCCGCAGTTCGGCGTCTTCGGAGAGGGGCAGTTCGTTGTCGGGCAGCGCCCCGTAGACCATCGCGGACGTGCACAGCACGACCCGGTGCACCCCGGCCGCAGCGGCGGCCGTCAGCACGGTCTGCGTCCCCCGGACGTTGTACGCCGTGCGCGCCGCCGCGTCCGTCTCCAGGTCGAGGTCGAGCGCGAGATGCACCACGACGTCCGCGCCGCGCAGCTTCTCGGCGATCGCGGGGTCCCGGACGTCGAGGATCTGCCACTGGGCGCCCTCGCACTCGCCGCGACGCTCGTCGATGGCGATGACCTGCTTGATCTCCTCGCTGGCGGCAAGCCGCTCGGTCAGCATCGCGCCCACGCCGGACGCGGCGCCGGTGACCGCGACGACGGGTCCGCGCAAGGGCGGGCTGGTTGAGTGGTTTCGCGCTGCGCGAACCTGTGGATCTGGGGAACTCACCGGGCGTCTCCAGCGGTTGTCTTCAGTAACGGACGCGCGTGACGCGTCCGTACCAGGTGGCATCCATCCTGCCGCAGGCCAAGAGTCGGCGAAGCACCGAGGCCCGATCGGGTTCGGGTGTCTACGCTGGGTGGTGTTGTCGGGCAGTCGCCGTCGGAATGAACCGGCGGCCTTACCAGCCGAGGAATCCCGTGAGTGACACCCCATTCGGATTCGGCCTTCCGCCGGAGGAGCCGGAGAACGGCGACGAGGGCAAGAAGAAGGACCAGCAGAGCGGCGGTGGACAGGGACCGTTCGGTTTCGGGCCGCCCGGAGCCGGCGGCCCCGGCGCCGACAATCCGCTCGCAGCGATGTTCGGTTCCATGAACCCCAACGACCTGGGGGCCGCGTTCCAGCAGTTGGGCCAGATGCTCTCGTACGAGGGCGGTCCGGTGAATTGGGACATGGCCAAGCAGATCGCCCGCCAGACGGTCTCCCAGGGCACTTCTGACGGCACCAAGGACGCGAGCGTCGGTCCCGCCGAGCGCACCGCGGTTCAGGATGCCGTACGCCTGGCCGACCTGTGGCTGGACGACGCGACGTCCCTGCCGTCCGGCGCCGCTTCCGCCGTGGCCTGGAGCCGCGCGGAGTGGGTCGAGGCGACCCTGCCGGTGTGGAAGGAACTCGTCGACCCGGTCGCCGAGCGGGTCGGCGCGGCCATGGGTGATGTCCTGCCCGAGGAGATGCAGGCCATGGCGGGCCCGCTCATCGGCATGATGCGCTCCATGGGCGGCGCCATGTTCGGTACGCAGATCGGGCAGGCCGTCGGCGTGCTCGCGGGTGAGGTCGTCGGTTCCACCGACATCGGCCTGCCGCTCGGCCCGGCCGGCAAGGCCGCGCTGCTGCCGCTGAACATCGCGTCGTTCGGCAAGGACCTGGGCATCCCCCTGGAGGAGGTGCGGCTCTACCTCGCCCTGCGCGAGGCCGCCCACCAGCGTCTCTTCTCGCACGTGCCGTGGCTGCGCTCGCACCTGTTCGGCGCGGTCGAGGGCTACGCGCGCGGGATCAAGGTCGACACGGCCAAGCTGGAGGACGTGGTCGGCCAGCTCGACCCGCAGAACCCCGAGCAGCTGCAGGACGCTCTCCAGCAGGGTATGTTCCAGCCGGAGGACACGCCGGAGCAGAAGGCCGCGCTGGCCCGTCTGGAAACGGCGCTCGCGCTCGTCGAGGGCTGGGTGGACGCGGTCGTGCACGCGGCCGCGAAACCGCGTCTTTCCTCCGCGGACGCGCTGCGCGAGACGCTGCGCCGGCGCCGTGCCACGGGCGGTCCCGCCGAGCAGACGTTCGCCACGCTGATCGGCCTGGAGCTGCGCCCGCGCCGGCTGCGGGACGCCTCTCGCCTGTGGGCCTCGCTCACCGACGCGCGTGGTGTCGACGGCCGCGACGGCCTGTGGGCACACCCGGACATGCTGCCGACCGCGTCCGACCTCGACGACCCGGACGGCTTCGTGCACCGTGAGCAGCTGGACTTCTCCGAGCTTGACAAGATGCTCGGCGAGGCGGCGGGCGGCTCCGCCGAGAAGCCGAACCTGAAGAAGGACGACGCTCCCAAGGACGACGACAAGGGCGACGGCACCGAGTGACCCTTCACGACGACGCCGTCCTCGTACTGAAGCAGTACGAAGACCAGGAAGAACTGCGCCAGGTCTATCTGAACCATCTGTCCGAGCACCCCGACGGCATGTGGAAGGCCTGCACGGCGGGACACGTCACGGCTAGCGCCCTGGTCATCGACCCGGTCGGCGGCCGCGTCCTGCTGACGCTGCACCGCAAGCTACAGATGTGGCTGCAGATGGGCGGCCACTGCGAGCCGGGTGATCAGACGCTGGCGGCGGCCGCGCTGCGCGAGGCGACCGAGGAGTCGGGCATCGAGGGTCTGATCCTGCTGCCGGGCGGCCCGGTGACCCTGGACCGGCACGCCATCCCGGCGCCGTGCAACTGGCACCTGGACGTCCAGTACGCCGCGCTCGCTCCGGCCGAGGCCGTGGCGGCGATCAGCGACGAGTCCCTGGACCTGCGCTGGTTCCCCTACGAGGAGGTCGCGGACGTGGCGGACGCCTCGGTCGTACGGCTTCTGGAAGCGACCCGCGCACGATGCTCGGCCTGAGGCACGTGTAAGGGGCGACCGCCCGGGCGGTCGCCCCTTACGTTTGCTTCCCGGACCGTCACCCGGTCAGCTCCAGACGTTGCCCTGGTTCTGCGCCCGGGCCCCCTGCTGCCCCATGCCGTACTGGGCGCGCAGCCCCTGGCCGATCACCGCGTTCTGCGGCGGCAGCAGCTCGCTGGGCTGAACGAGCGCGAAGCCCTGGCCCAGGAAGCTGAGCTCCCAGCCCTCACCGGTGTTGCCACGCCGCCGCCACACCCCGGAGGAGTGCGTCTGGGCCTGCATCTGGACACGCAGGCCGGTGGACCAGGCGACGATCGCGTCGGCGTCACAGTTGACGTACTTGTCGGGCGTGACCTGCATCATCAGCGGCACACCCGAGGTCATCAGGGCGACCTTGCCACGGCCGGTGATGTTGAGCTGGTACTTGCCGGACCCGGAGATGCCGTACTGGCTGTCCACGGCGATGACCTCGTGGTGCAGCGAGGAGTCCATCGCCAGGACGTAGCTGCTGTCGACGGTCAGCCCGTCCTGCTCCACGTCGACCACGTGCACGTGCTGGGCGAGATTGGCCAGATAGACCGTCCCCTGCCCGTGGCACCGCATCAGGTCGAGGCCTTCACCGGTGTACGCACGTGCGCGGTGCTGGCTGTTGTTCTGGTACTCGGCGTCGAACTCCACGAGGCCCTGGTACGCGACCATGGTGCCCTTGCGGGCCAGGATGTCGTCGTGCCCCTCCATGACGACTCGCAGCATCTGCGAGTTCTGGAGGCTGTAGCGCTCCTGGGTCTGCTGCTCGTTGTAGCCGAAAAGCGGGCTCTGCATGATGTGGTGCTCCCCCTCAGCCCCGGATCCGGAGGCGGTCGGTGCTGTCCTCGCTGGGCTGGACGACGACGATGCCCTGTCCGGAGAACGCCATCTGGTAGGCCTCGCCGCTGCCGCGTCCGATCAGCGACTGCGCCTTGAAGCTGCGCTTGCCCTTCACCTTGAGGTTCGGGGACCAGGCGACGAGCGCGTCCGGGTCGACGTACGTCTCGTCCTCACCGCCGCCACAGTCGACCACGATCGGTTTGCCGCGCGAGGTCAGCGCGACCCAGCCCTGACCGGAGATCTTGGTGTTCCACAGGCCCTGTCCGGCGAACTTGGCGAGCCCCTTCACCCGCTCGACGCCCCACTGGAGATGGGCGTCGAAGGCGAGCAGGTTGGTGGCGTTGACGGAGATCGCGTCCCCGTTGAGGTTGATGACGACGACGTTCGCCCCGTAGTCGGCCAGGTAGAGCAGGCCGTCGCCGGTGCACTTCATGAGGGGCGCGCCCTCACCGGTCATCCAGTCCCGCGCGATCTGGCGTACGGCGGGCGGGTTGGGCTCGTACTGGACGAACCCTTCGTAGGCGACCATCGAGCCCACGCGCGCGAAGAGGTCGTTTCCGGTCTGCATGGCGACCTTCAGCATGTGGTTGCCGTGGTTCTCCATGCGGGCGGTGACCGGTGCCGGGGCGAAGCCCGCGAGTGGCTGGTTCATGACGGGCTCCCTCAGACCTCGTACGGCTGAACGACGATGAAATTGCCGGGCGCGCCGCGGAACTGGAGGTTCACGCTCTCCCCGGTGTCGCCGGGGTAGGCGTTGCGGCGCATCCGCACCTGGCTGGAGACGATCACCTGGGAGGCCGCGGACCAGGCGACCACGGCGTTGCAGTCGGCGAAGGTCGTCGGCGTCACGGGCAGCACGACGGGAGCACCGTGCGTCTTCACGACGATCGTTCCGGTCCCCTGGAACTGCATGGTGAACAGCGCGCCTCCGGGGATGCCGTGCCCCTCGATACGCCGGACCTCGTACTGGAGGGACTCGTCGAAGGCGAGCACGCTCTCCGCGGAGACACAGATCGCGTCGCCCTGGAGTTCGATGGGATGCACGTGGGTGGCGTTCTCGGCGAGGAACACCTGCCCCTGGCCGGTACAGCGCATGAGCTGCATCTCCTGGCCGGTCGCGTTGCCCACGATCCGCCCGGCGAAGCCGGCGCCCTTGTAGCTGAAGTCGACCTTGCCCTGGTAGAGCACCATGCTGCCCTGGCGGGCCAGCACGGGCTGGCCGCCGATGCCGAGGTCGACGCGGATCAGCTTCTTGTTCTGCTGGGTCCACCGCTGACCGGTGGGCGTCTCCTTGTAGGCCCCCAGCGCGGCGGCCACACCGGCACCGCCCTGCGGGGCGCCCTGGGGAACACCGTAGGGGGACGGCGCGCCGGGCTGACCCGGCGCCTGGCCCGGAACCTGCCCGTACGGCGGCTGCTGGCCGTAGCCCGGAGGCGCCGTCGGAGCCTGCTGCCCGTAACCGGGCGGCGCGGGCGGTGCCTGCTGCCCGTAACCGGGCGGCAGGGGAGCGGTCTGACCGGGAGGCTGCTGTCCGTAGCCCGGCGGCGGACCGGGCGGACCGGGCGGCTGGATGTGCGGAGCGGGGCCCGGCGGCGGCACGGTGCCGCCCGGCGGGGTGTGCAGCGGGGCGATGATGGTCGGCGCGGCGTGCACCGAGGGCGCGGCGGGCTGCTGCGCGAACCCCTGCGCGGCGGGCTGCGGCGCGGGAACCGGGGCCGGCGCGCCGAACGCGGGGGGTGCGGTGGCCTGGACGGGCGGCGCGAAGGACGGTGCGGCAGTCGCCTGCGGCTCCTGCGCGGCGGGCTGCTCGTCGGCGACCTCACCACCGAAGTTCTTGAGCAGCGCCTCGAGGCCGCCGTCGAAGCCCTGCCCCACGGCGGCGAACCGCCAGACGTCCTTCAGGTAGAAGTCGCCCAGCATCACGGCACGCTCGGTGGAGAACTCCGCGCCACTGAACGAGTACCGGGCCACCTCCTCGCCGCCCGCGACAACACGGAGGTATCCGGGGGCGATCTGCGACATCTGCCCGGCGCCGTCGATCGTCGCCGTGAACGACAGCTTCTGGATCTGCGCCGGGATCCGGTCGAGTGTGACGCGGAAGGACTCCGTGTCGCCCGACTGGGTGCCGAGGAGTTGGATGGATTCTTCGGGGGTCTTCGGCTGGTTGAAGAAGACGAAGTACCGGTCGTCCGAAAGCCTTTCGTCGGCGTCCAGACCGAAGCAGCTGATGTCGAAGGTCAGTCCGGGACCGGTGATCTGCACACCTACGTACAGATCCGTGCCCGCGGTGAGGTCACTGATCCTGGCCTTGTGGCCGCGTTGGAATTCCCTGGCCATGCGTAACGACCGTCCCCCATCCCGAGTGCGATTGCGTCGCGTCAGGCTAACGGGAAACTCTGGGAGTGAACGCCGCCGGTACAGACCCGGTACACAATCGCCCCCCGGCGAGGACGGTCCGCCGCCGCCCGCCCGCTACTCGTCGCTCGCCACGGGCAGATGGGGCAGCCGTTCGGCCGCGACCACCCCTTCGAGATAGCCGCGGGCGCGTTCCGTACGCGGATACGCCTCCAGCAGCCGCCAGAAGCGGGGTCCGTGACCGGGCACCAGAAGGTGCGCGAGTTCGTGGACGAGGACGTAGTCGACCACGTACTCGGGCATGCCCTGGAGGCGGTGCGAAAGACGGATACTGCCCTCGGCCGGGGTACAGGAACCCCAGCGCGTGTTCTGATTGGTGACCCAGCGGACCGAGGCGGGGCGGGCCCGGCCGTCGAAGTACTGCTCCGACAGCCGCGCGGCGCGTTCGGTCAGCTCGGTGTCGCCGAGCACCCGTTTGCTTTCCTGGGCGGCCAGCTTGTCGAGCATGACGGTGACCCAGCGCTGTTCCTCCGCCTCGGACATACGGGCGGGGATGAGCACGACGGTGCGATCGCCCTCGCGGTACGCGGAGACCGTTCTGCGCCGGCGCGCGCTCCTGCGAACCTCGATCGCGCTCGCCCCCGAGCCGCTTGGCGGCAGGCTCGTCGTGCTGCGCTGTGGCTTTCCGGCGCGGTGCAGTGGGTCGGCGGGCACGCCCCGACGTTACCCGCTGCACATGGGGGAAGTCCCGTCCCCTGGACGGTTCAATGCCGATCCGCACCCCGTGCGCTTGATTTATACGACGAACACCACCGCCTGTGGACAACTTTCGGCACGGTTCGGCCGGGCCGGGCATGCTGGCATTCGATCGGCGGGCCCGGGACGGACCGCGCCGACACACGGGGATGCTCTACGGGTACGGGGGTCGGTCATGCATCCGATGGTGAAGCCCGCGCTGCGGCGCGGCTGGCGGGATCTCAACACCGTGCAGTTCGGAATGGCGCCCGCGCACGCGATGGTGCTGGGACCGGTGGACACGGCGACAGGCAGCTTTCTCGACCTTCTCAACGGAACACGCGGGCTGCCGCTCCTTCGCGACCTGGGACGCGCGATGGGCCTGCCCGCCGGTCATGTCGACGCACTTGTGGAGCGGCTGGCCCGCTCCGGTCTGCTGGACGACACGACGGGCGGCGGCCGGGCCGCGGACGCCCTGCGCGAGAAGAAGGCGGTCCTGGACCGGCTCCGCCCCGACCTCGCGTCCCTGTCCCTCGTCGCCCGCGCGCCGGGCGACGCCATGAAGCAGCTGGCCGCCCGCCGCTCCCTGCGCGTGCAGGTGCGGGGCGCCGGCCGAGTGGGAGTCGTCCTGGCCTCCCTCCTGGCCGGCGCGGGTGTCGGCCAGGTCGAGGTGCGCGACGTCGGCAGCGTCGAACCCTGGGACGTGGCACCGGGCGGGCTGCCCCCGGCGTCCGTCGGCGAGCGCCGGGAGGAAGCCGCCCGGCGCGCGGTGCGCCGAGCGGCACCGGATCGACCACCCCGGCCCGCCGCCGAAGGAGAGGAGCTCGGTTTCTCCCTGGTGATCCTCGCGCCCAGGGACGGCCTGGCGGTGCACGCCCCCGATCCCGCCGTCGCCGAGCCCCTGATCACCTCCGGCACACCCCATCTGTACGCGGGAGTCGTGGAGGGAACAGGTGTCGTCGGCCCCCTGGTGCTGCCTGGCGACACCGGCTGCGCGGGCTGCCTGGACCAGCAACGCATCGACCGGGACCCGACCTGGCCACGCCTGATCGCCCAGTGGCGCTCCGGCGCCTCGCACCAGGTCCCGGCGTGCGACCTCGCTCTGGCGACCGGCGTCGCCGGACTCGCGGCAGGACACGCCCTCGCCTACCTCGACGGACGGCTGCCCTCCAGCGCCGGGGCACGCTGGGAGTCCTCCGTTCCGGGCTTCGACTGGCACGCGAAGCCGGTGTGGTCGCATCCCGAATGCCCGTGCGGCGCAGCGGAGAAAAGTAAGAAGGGGGAGCGCGCCGCCGAGGACGGGCACCCGCACGAGACAATGGCGGGGCAACAGCCGCACGCGGCACGGCTGTCTGGGACTTGGAGGGCGCATGTCTGATCTTCCCCGGAAGGCGGTCACCCGTACTGCCAAACTCGCCGCACTACCGCTCGGCTTCGCCGGGCGAGCGACCTGGGGGCTGGGCAAGAGGATCGGCGGGAAGTCCGCGGAGATCGTCGGCCGCGAGCTGCAGCAGCGCACGGCGGAGCAGCTCTTCAAGGTTCTCGGCGAGCTGAAGGGGGGTGCCATGAAGTTCGGGCAGGCGCTGTCCGTCTTCGAGTCGGCGCTGCCCGAGGAGGTCGCGGGACCCTATCGCGCGGCGCTGACGAAGCTCCAGGAAGCGGCGCCGCCGATGCCGACGCGCACGGTGCACTCCGTTCTGCGGGAGCGCCTCGGCGAGGACTGGTCCGAGCTGTTCCAGAAGTTCGAGGACAAGCCGTCCGCGGCGGCCTCGATCGGCCAGGTGCACCGGGCGGTGTGGCACGACGGACGCGAGGTCGCCGTCAAGGTGCAGTACCCGGGGGCGGGTGAGGCCCTGCTGTCCGATCTGACCCAGCTCAGCCGATTCGCCAGGCTCCTGGGTCCCCTGATCCCCGGCATGGACATCAAGCCGCTCATCTCGGAGCTGCGCGACCGGGTGTCCGAGGAGCTCGACTACGCGCTGGAGGCAGAGGCCCAGGAGACGCATGCCACGGAGTTCGCGGGTGATCCGGACGTGCTCGTCCCGGCGGTGGTCCACCAGTGCGACCAGGTCCTGGTGACCGAGTGGATCGACGGGATACCGCTGTCGGAGGTGATCGCCGAGGGCACCCAGGAGCAGCGGGACCGTGCGGGCCAGCTGTTGGCCCGGTTCCTCTTCTCGGGCCCCGCCCGCACCGGACTGCTGCACGCCGATCCGCATCCGGGCAACTTCCGCCTCCTGCCGGACGAGAAGAGCGGCTGGCGGCTGGGCGTCCTGGACTTCGGCACCGTCGACCGTCTTCCCGGCGGTCTGCCCTCGACGATCGGCTACTCCCTCCGGATGACTCTCGCGGACGAAGCCGAAGCGGTCTACGAGCTGCTGTGTGAGGAGGGCTTCGTCAAGGAGTCCATAGAGCTCGAACCCGGCGCGGTCCTGGACTATCTCCTGCCGATCATCGAACCGGCCCAGGCCGACGAGTTCACGTTCACCCGCGGCTGGATGCGCAGTCAGGCCGCGCGCATCGCCGACCCCCGCTCCCCCGCACACCAGTTGGGCAGGCTCCTCAACCTGCCACCGTCGTATCTCCTGATACACCGTGTGACCCTGAGCACCATCGGAGTCCTGTGCCAGCTGGGCGCGACGGTCCGGCTGCGCGACGAACTGGAGGAGTGGCTGCCGGGTTTCGTACCGGGAGAGGACCCGACGCAGGAGCTGCTGGACACGGAGGAGCTGCTGGACGAGGAGGGATCAGCGGCCGAAGCATGACTCGGGCAGCCTTCGCCCTCCGGGGCCGGGCCGGGCCGGGCGGGCCGGGCCGGGCCGGGCCGGGCGGGCCGGGCCGGGCCGGGCGGGCCGGGCCGGGCCGGGCGGGCCGGGCCGGGCCGGGCCGGGCCGGGCGGGCCTACCACCAGGCCGAGTCCAGCCGTCCCTCGATCGCCCTGAGGTTGCTGCGGGCACAGTTGTCGCAGAAGTAGTGGCGGGTGCCGTTCTCCATGGAGCAGGTCCACGTCAGTGGCGGACCATCGGCCGGGGTGCCGCAGCGGGCACACACGATGTGCCGGGCCTCGGCCGTGTCGGGCCGCGGCATGGAGCCGGTGCTGTCACTGTCCCCGGGAAGACTCGTCACTCGGCGACGATAACGCCGTGGTCGGCGGATCGCCCGGCACAACGCACCGCGGGGGCCGGTCCGTTCGGACCGGCCCCCGCGAGGAGTTGCTTACTGATACTGCCGCGACTGCTTTCGGCTAGTGCATGACCGCCATGGCCAGCGCGCGCCGGGCGCGCATGGAGGCGCGCTCGGCTCGACGCTGCATCCGGCGGGCGGAGGCCAGGCGCACGGCCAGGCGTTCCCGCTCGGCCTCGTGCAGTCGCTCGTGCATATGCGCACGAGCCAGGGCTTCTGGGATGAGTTGCATCTCGCGGGTCCTGTTCTGACGCGAGTCGTTCGCGCCGGTGGTGGTGAAGTCTGGGATGGCGGAGCCTGCGGGCTCGCTGGCGGACGGCTTCATCGGGGCCTGTTTCTTGGGGTCGTGCGTCAGGGGGCGATCGATCGTTCCTACGGTGTTCATGCCGCAACCGGGTTCTTGCGCGGGCGGCCACGCGGCCGCTTGCGGGCCACGACAACACCCTGGACGAAGAGCTCGCCGCCCCAGACACCCCAGGGCTCGCGCCGCTCCTTGGCGCCGGCGAGGCAGGCCTCGATCAGCGGGCAGGTGCGGCAGAGGGACTTGGCGTACTCGACATCGGCCGGCGACTCGGCGAAGAAGACCTCCGGGTCGTAGGAGCGGCAGGGGACGGGTACGCCGAGGTTCTCGATGGCGTCGTCGAGCGCGGTGAGCGCAGTGAGCGGGATCAAGGTGGAGTCCTCCGTGAGGCCGGGCGGGGGGATCGTTTCGGAAGGCGGTACGGACGGGGCGTGCGCTTCGAGTTGCACGGTTGGTCTTCCTCGTCTGGTCGTGCCGGCCGGGTTGGCCGGTTGGCGGCTGGTACCGGGTTCTTTTCTTGTCCCGAGGCCCCTTCGCTCTGCCGTCCCCGGTCGGGGACAAACAGAAGGGCCGCGGATCCCGGGTGGGGTTCCGCGGCCCTGAAGGCGCCGACCTGATCGAAGATCAGGCTGGATCACTCCAGGGTTCAGGCCCACGGAAGGCCCACATCGTGTGGTGCTGCTTCGTCTGCTTCAGGGATCCGGCACCGGCTGCCGCAAAGGCATAGGCCTGGGCCTCTGCCACTACTGCCGCTTCCAGTGCCTTCATCGGTCGCTCATTGCGCTCACGGATGGGAAGAACCGCGAGAGACAGAGGGGAGGCCGGCCGGACGGCAGCGATGCCGGACAGACCGGTGCCCAGGTTCGAGACGCCGAGCAGGCACGTGGAGACGACCGAGCGATCGGTCATTTTGGCGGTGCTGATGGAGCTGGTGTTGATGCTGATCACTGGAATCGCCTCCTCTCGGCGTCTTGGGGGACTGGGGTGAGCCAGTCCGACGGCTATTAAGTACAGCACGGAACCAGGGCCTCGGAGAAGGCCGCTGCTGCCGTGGTTAAGAACCTATGGGGATTGCCGGGGCATGCGCAAACTATTTTTTCGACGAGTTTGCATCAGCCATCCTCGCCGCCCCCCACGCGCTCCTGACCAGCACAGATGGCCAGAACATCGGCCCCGAACCGGTTGAACTTGCGCACGCCGACCCCGGGGATCCGCGCCAACTCGCCCTCGTCGTCCGGTGCGGCCTCGGCGATCGCCATGAGTGTCTTGTCGGTGAAGACGCAGAACGCGGGCTGCCCACTGCGCTGCGCCTGTACCGCCCGCCACTCCCGCAGCCGCTCGTAGAGGCCTTCGTCCATGTCGGAGGGGCAGTCCTCACAACGCATCAGTTTCATCTCACCGGCGTCGGTCAGCGTGCGCCCGCAGACCCGGCAGCGGGCCGGGGTCCGGCTCGTCCGCCGTACGACCGTGCCTCCACTGCTTCCAATACCGCGCTCGATGCCTCCTGGACCACCGCCGGCGCTGCGGCCCGCGGTGGCGACGGAGCCGGGGCGCAGCCCGTCGAGGAAGCGGCTGGGCCGGCGGTTGGGCCTGCCGCCGGGTGAGCGGGACAGGGCCCAGGAGACGAGGAGGTGTTCTCTGGCGCGGGTGACTCCGACGTAGAGGAGGCGGCGTTCTTCCTCGATCTGCTCGTCGGTCTTTGCGTAGGTGATCGGCATCATGCCCTCCGCGACGCCGACCAGGAAGACGACGTCCCACTCCAGCCCCTTGGCGGAGTGCAGGGAGGCGAGGGTGACGCCCTGGACGGTCGGGGCGTGCTGGGCGCTCGCGCGCTCGTCGAGCTCGGCCACCAGGTCGCCGAGGGTGGCGCCCTGTTTGGCGGCGGCGAAGTCCTGGGCGAGATGGACGAGGGCGGCCAGTGATTCCCAGCGCTCTCTGACGGCGCCGGATCCGGCCGGGGGTTGGCTGGTCCAGCCCTCGCCGGAGAGCACCGCGCGGACCTGGGAGGGCAGGTCGACGGCGTCGTCGAGGAGGGAGTCGTTGGCACCGAAGCGGGCGGCCGCGCGCAGGGCGGCACCTGCTTTGCGCACCTCAGGGCGGTCGAAGAACCGCTCGGCGCCGCGCAGCTGGTAGGGCACTCCGGCGTCGGCGAGCGCCTGTTCGTAGATCTCGGACTGGGAGTTCGTGCGGAAGAGGATGGCGATCTCGCCCGCGGGGATGCCGGACGCGATGAGGTCGCGGATACGGCGGGCGGCGCCCTCGGCCTCGGCGGGTTCGTCCGTGTATTCGGCGTAGACGGGCTCGGGGCCCGGGGCGCGCTGGGAGATCAGTTCCAGACGGTGGTCGGCGGCCCGGCCGCGGGCCTGGGAGAGGAGGCCGTTGGCGAGGTGCACCACTTGGGGTGAGGAGCGGTAGTCGCGCACGAGCTTGACGACGGTGGCCCCGGGGTGGCGGGTGCGGAAGTCGAGCAGGTGGTCGGGAGTTGCACCGGTGAACGAATAGATCGTCTGGCTGGCGTCGCCGACGACGCAGAGGCTGTCGCGCTCGCCGAGCCACAGTTCCAGGAGTCGCTGCTGGAGGGGGCTGACGTCCTGGTACTCGTCGACCACGAAGTGCTGGTACTGGGAGCGGACTTGTTCGGCGATGTCGTGCCGGTCCTGGAGGATCCCGACGGTCAGCAGCAGGACGTCCTCGAAGTCGATGACGGCGCGGTCGCGCTTGAGGTCCTCGTACGTGGCGTAGAGCTGGGCGATCTCGGCCGGGTCGCGGGGCGAGAGACGGCCGGTCTTGGCCGCGGCGGCCGCGTACTCGGCGGGGATGGTCTGGGTGACCTTGGACCATTCGATCTCGGCCGTGACGTCGCGCAGCTCGCCCCGGTCGAGGCGGATGCGGCAGGCGGCTGCCGCGTCGGCGACGAGCTGGATCTTGCGGTCGATCAGCCGGGGCAGGCCGCCGCCGACCGCTTTCGGCCAGAAGTACTGGAGTTGGCGCAGTGCGGCGGAGTGGAAGGTGCGTGCCTGGACGCCACCGGCGCCGAGCTGGCGGAGCCGGCCGCGCATCTCGCCTGCGGCCCTGTTGGTGAAGGTGACGGCGAGCACACTGGAGGGCTGGAGGATCCCGGCACGCACCCCGTAGGCGATGCGGTGGGTGATCGCTCGTGTCTTGCCCGTGCCGGCGCCTGCCAGCACGCACACCGGACCGTGCAGGGCGGTGGCGACCTCACGCTGCTCGGGGTCGAGCCCGTCGAGCACCGCGTCGGCCGTGTCCGGTGCCTGCGGGAAGAGGGTGGAGTGCGTTGCTGCTGTCACCCCGCCATGCTGCCAGGTCGGCGGGGACGCACGAGCCGGTTGTCCACAGGGAGGCCCTTGCAGTCGTACTAATGCGGCAGGCGGTGGGCGTGCTCTTGCTCACGCGTCTGCCGCCAGGTGCCCTCGTGTACCGGGCCGGGGTACCCGGGCACGGGAATGGTGGCCCGCTCGCGTACGTTCCACCTCTGCGACGACGCACCCCCAGCAGCAAAGGAGCGCGAGAGACATGCCGGGCACTGTGACGATGTACAGCACCACGTGGTGCGGATACTGCACGCGACTGAAGGGCCAGATGGACCGCGCGGGCATCGCGTACAACGAGATCAACATCGAGCAGGACCCGGAGTCCGCGGCCTTCGTGGAGAAGGCGAATGGCGGGAACCAGACGGTTCCGACCGTTCTGTTCGCGGACGGCTCGACGCTCACCAACCCTTCGCTGGCGCAGGTCAAGCAGAAGATCGGCGCGTAAGCGGTTCACCATCGGTGCGCTCCCGGCGGTTGCCGCGGGCAGCTACAGGGGCGGTCCTTGAGTCTGACTCAAGGACCGCCCCTGTCGTGTGACTTGCGCCACTCGTGCGAGTGGTGTGGTGTGTGTCGGTCAGGCGGCAGCCGCCCCCGGGCGCGGCAGGGGCTTGCCGTACCAGAGTTCGATCAGGCGGGCGGCGATGGAAATGCCGAACGGAGGCAGTACCTCGCCGGACTCGAAGGCGGTGCGCAGGTCCTCGCGGGAGAACCAGCGGGCCTCGTGGATCTCCTCGCCGTCGACGTTGATCTCGGACGAGGTGGCGCGGGCCATGAAGCCGAGCATGAGGCTGGAGGGGAACGGCCAGGGCTGGCTGGCGACGTACTCGACCTCGCCGACCGTGACGCCCGCCTCCTCGAAGACCTCGCGGCGCACGGACTGCTCGATGGACTCGCCGGGTTCGACGAAGCCGGCGAGCGTGGAGAAGCGGCCCTCGGGCCAGTGCACCTGGCGGCCGAGCAGGATGCGGTCCTCGTCGTCCGTCACCGCCATGATCACTGCCGGGTCGGTGCGCGGGTAGTGCTCGGCGCCGCAGGCGGGGCAGCGTCGGATGTGTCCGGCCGCCGCGATCACGGTGCGCTCGCCGCAGCGTGAGCAGAAGCGGTGCAGCCGCTGCCAGTTCTCCAGAGCGACGGCGTGCACCATCAGGCCCGCGTCGCGGGGTGAGAGCAGGAGTCCCGCCTCGCGCAGGCCCGCCGGGCGGGCGGACTGGTCGATGCGGCCGGGCAGTGCGTCCTTCTGGAGTGCGAAATAGCTCACACCGTCGTCGTCCGTGCCGAGGAAGTAGCGGTGCGCTTCGGTGAGGGGGGCCTCGAAGGAGGGGGTCATGAGGAGCTCGGTGGTGCCGTCCGCCGTCTCGTCGATGAGCACCTGACCGCCGGAGACCACGAAGACGCGGGTGGTGGGGTGGCTCCAGGCCGCCGCGAGCCAGGCCTCGTCGAGCCGGTGGTGGGCGGCCCGGTCGATGCCACTCGGGGCTGTGAGCGAGATGGGACGGTCGGCGGTTCGGTCGGTCCAGGTGGTCACGGGTGCTTCCAACTCCCCCGGTGGAACGGTTGTTTCGGCGGGCGGTTCAGCAGGTCGGGTGCGAAGGGCGCTGTTCGAGGTGGGGACGGACTTTTCAGAAACGGTGGAGACGGGCTTTTTCAGTGTGCCTCGCGCCAGTTCTCGGCCAGGTCGCCCCACAGGTAGGCGCTGGTTTCGACGCCCTTCATGAGGAGGTCGAGTTCGACCTTCTCGTTGGGGGCGTGCCAGCCGTCGGAGGGGACGGAGATGCCCAGGAAGAGCACGGGGGCGCCGAGGACTTCCTGAAGGTCGGCCGCGGGTCCCGAGCCACCCTCGCGGGTGAAGCGGATCGGCTGTTCGAAGGCGCGACCCATGGCGCGTACGACGGACTGCAGGGCGGGGTGGTCCAGCGGTGTGAGACAGGGGCGGGTGGCGGCACCGAACGTGATCTCGTGCCGGATGCCGGCGGGCAGCCGGTCGGCGGCCCAGGCGCGGACCGCCTTCTCGATGTGGTCCGGGTCCTGGCCCGCCACCAGCCGGAACGAGAGTTTCACGGTGGCCGATGACGGGATGATCGTCTTGCTGCCGGGGCCTTGGTAGCCGCCGCCGATGCCGTTGACCTCGGCGGTGGGGCGGGCCCAGACGCGCTCCAGGGTGGTGTGTCCGGCCTCTCCGTAGGTGGCCGTCGACTTGGCCGTGCTCAGCCAGCGCTCCTCGTCGAAGGGCAGTTCGGCGAAGAGCTCACGCTCGCGTTCGGTGAGTTCGGTGATGCCGTCGTAGAAGCCGGGGACGGCCACGCGCGCGTGCTCGTCGTGGAGGGCCGCGACGAGGCGGGCGGCGGCGGTGGCCGGGTTGGGCACGGCGCCGCCGAAGGAGCCGGAGTGGATGTCCTGCTGCGGCCCGTACAGCTCGATCTCGCACTCGGCGAGGCCTCGCATGCCGGTGCACACGGTGGGAGTGTCCTCGGACCACATGCCGGTGTCGGAGACGATCACCGCGTCGGCGGCGAGCCGGTCGGCATGGCTCTCGACGAGGTCGCGGAAATGCGGGGAGCCGGACTCCTCCTCGCCCTCGATCAGGAGCTTGAGGTTCACGGCCGGTGCGCCGCGTCCGGTGGCGGCGAGGTGGGCGCGGACGCCGAGTGTGTGGAAGAACACTTGGCCCTTGTCGTCGGCGGCACCGCGCGCGTGGAGGCGGTTACCGCGGATCACCGGTTCGAAGGGGTCGGTGTCCCAGCCGTCCTCGCGGGCTGCGGGCTGCACGTCGTGGTGTCCGTAGACGAGAACCGTAGGGGCCCCGGGGTCCTCGGAGGGCCATTCGGCGAAGACGGCGGGGGCGCCCTCGGTCGCCCAGACCTCGGTGGTCGGGAAGCCGGTCTCCTGCAGCTTGGCGGCAAGCCAGTCGGCGCTGCGCGCCACGTCCGCGGCGTGGCCGGGCTGGGCCGACACCGAGGGGATGCGCAGCCACTCCGCGAGGTCGTCGAGGAAGGCCGTGCGGTGGTTCTGGATGTACGTGCGGACGGTGCTGACGGCGTTGTCAACGGGCTTGCTCATGCTCACGAGCCTATCCGCCCACGGAGGCGTGTTCGTCCGGCGGATCCCCGGCAGACGCTTCCCGTGGGTCCGCCGGGTCCTGTGTGAGCAGTCGTTCCAGTGCCGCACGGTCCGGGAGCTCGTCCGGGTGGACCACCTCACCGCTGCGGACGTACAGGAACGCGGCCTTGACGGACTCCAGGGGCACGCCCTGCTGTTCGGCCCAGGCGAGGCGGTACAGGGCGAGCTGGAGGGGGTCGGCGGTGCCGGTGCGACTGGTCTTCCAGTCGACGATCTCGTACGTCGTGCCGGCGCCGTCCTCCGCCCGGTAGACGGCGTCGATCCGGCCCCGTACGACGCGTCCCGCGATGGCGAGCTGGAACGGTGCCTCGACGCGGTGAGGGGTGCGGTGCGCGTAGGGAGTGCGCTCGAAGGCGTCCTTGAGCTCCTCCAGGTCGCGTTCGTCGGCGATCTCGGCGTCGCTGCCGGGCAGCTCCTCCGGTTCCAGCATCGGCAGCCGCAGTTCCTCGAAGCGGGACTCCAGCCAGGCGTGGAAGCGCGTTCCGCGGCGCGCGGCGGGCTGTGGGGGGCGTGGCATGGGGCGCGCGAGCTCCTGCGCGAAGCCGTCCGGGTCGGCGGCCAGGCGCATGAGCTGCGTCACGGTGAGCGAGGCCGGCAGGGGGACGTCGGTGACGCTCGCGCGGGCTCGCAGGAGCTCTCCGGTGAGGGCGTCGAGGTCGCGGTCCCAGGAGACGAGGGTGCGGGCCTCCTCCGGGGTGAGATGCGCGGGTTCCTCAGAGTGCGGTTCCTGAGAGTGCGGTTTCGCAGGGTGCGGTTTCGCAGGGTGCGGTTTCGCAGGGTGCGGGCCAGCCTCCGGAGCCGATGCCTGGTGCGGGACCGTCGGGCGGTCCTGCGGGGGTCGCGTCGGCCGGTTCTCGGGGCGGTCGGTCGACCAGGAGTCCCAGTCGGAGTCGTCCCCGCCGGGGAAGCCGTCGTCCCCGTAGACCACGTCGTCGTACGCGGGGTCGTCGTCCTCCGGCGGGGGTGGCCAGTCCGGATCGTCGTACGAGGTGGGGTCGTGGTCGGCCGCGTGCCCGGCTCCCTCCGCCCCGGGGTGGGGCTCTTCGTGGGACGCCACGCGCTCCAGGTGGGCGAGTACGGTCTCGGCGGCGGCGCGGCGGCGGGCCAGTGCCGCGTCGTCGAGCGGGAGCGGCCACGCGTGGTCGGCTGCCGCCTCGCGCAGGGCGGGGTTCTCCTCGTCCTCGGCGGGCTCCTCGGCCCAGACCTCGATCTCGCCGTGTCCGGCGGCGCAGTGCTCGTAGAGGGCGTGCAGGAAGTCCGAGGGGCCGCGCGGCTTCTTCTGGGAGGGGCCCCACCAGTGGCCGGAACCGAGCAGGAGCGAGCGGGGGCGGGTGAAGGTGACGTAGCCGAGGCGGAGCTCTTCGGTGTGCTGGTGGTCCTTCATGGCCTCGTGGAAGGCCTTGATGCCCTTGGCGTCCCAGGTGGCGATCTCGGGGAGCGTGTCGGCGTCGCCGCGCAGCTCGTGCGGCAGGACCTTGCCCTGGGCGGTCCACTTCTCGCGGCCCTGGCCGCTGGGAAAGGTGCCGGTGACGAGTCCGGGGACCGCGACGACGTCCCACTCCAGGCCCTTGGACTTGTGCGCGGTGAGCACCTTGACGGTGTTCTCGCCGCCGGGCAGGGCATTGTCGAGGCCCTTCTCGTACTGGGCGGCGGTGCGCAGGAAGCCGAGGAAGGCCAGCAGGGTGGCCTCGCCGTCGCCCGCGGCGAAGGACGCGGCGACGTCGAGGAAGTTCGACAGGGTCTCTCGGCGGCGGGCGGCCAGCGCGTGCGGGGACGCGGAGAGCTCGACCTCGAGGCCGGTGACGGCGAGCACCCGGTGCAGGACGTCCATCAGGGGGTCGGCGAGCGAGCGGCGCAGGTCGCGCAGCTCGGCGGCGAGCCGCGCGAACCGTACCCGCGCGTCCGGCGAGAAGGGCAGCCCGTCGTCGTCCCCTTCGGCCTCGATGGGCATCTCCAGGAACGTGTCGAGGGCGTCGGCGAGCGATATCACCTCGGCCGGGTCGACCCCCTCCACGGCCGCGGCGAGCCGACGGTCCATGTCCTCGTCGGCGCCCACACGCGCGTGGGACACGAGCAGGCGGGCGCGCCTCCCCAGGAGGGCGAGGTCGCGCGGGCCGATCCGCCAGCGGGGGCCGGTGAGCAGGCGGACCAGGGAGGCGTTCGCCCCGGGATCCTGAAGGACTTCGCAGACGGCGACGAGGTCGGCGACCTCAGGCAGGTGCAGCAGCCCGGAGAGGCCCACCACCTCGACCGGGATGTCCCGGGCGACGAGCGCGCCCTGGATCTCGGCGAAGTCGCCCGCCGTACGGCACAGCACGGCGATCTCGCCGGGTGCCTTTCCGGTGCGTACGAGGTGGGCGATCGAATCGGCGAGCCAGTCGATCTCCTCGGCGTGGGTACGCAGCAGCGCGCAGCGGACCTGGCCGTCGTGCTCGGCTCCTGGGGCCGGGCGGAGGGCTTCCACGCCCTCGTGCATGGCGCGCAGGGGCTCCGCGAGGCCGTTGGCGAGGTCGAGGAGGCGGCCGCCGCTCCGGCGGTTCTCGCTGAGCGCCTGGCGGGCCGCGGGGCGGCCGTCGGCGTGTGCGAAGTGTTCGGGGAAGTCGTCGAGGTTGGCGACGGAGGCTCCGCGCCAGCCGTAGATGGCCTGGCACGGGTCGCCGACCGCGGTCACTGGGTGGCCGGTGCCGCCGCCGAAGAGTCCGGCGAGCAGGATGCGCTGGGCCACCGAGGTGTCCTGGTACTCGTCCAGCAGCACCACCCGGAACTCGTCGCGGAGGATTTCCCCGACCTCGGGGCGGGTGCTGGCCAGGGTGGCCGAGAGGGCGATCTGGTCGCCGAAGTCGAGGAGGTCGCGCTCGCGCTTGGCCGACCGGTAGCGGCCCACCAGCTCGGTCAGTTCACGCCGGGCCGCGGCCGCCTCGGGGACCTTCCGCAGATCGGCGTTGGTGAGTTTGGCGCCCTCCAGGGAGCGCAGCAGCTCGGCGTCGTAGGCGCGCAGGTCCTCGGGCCGCACGAGGTGCTCGGCGAGTTCGGAGTCGAGTGTGAGGAGGTCGCCGACGAGGTCCGGGAAGGAGCGGGTCAGCGCCGGGTACGGTCCCGGGGCCTCGCGCAGTACGCGGGCGGCGAGCTGGTAGCGGGTGGCGTCGGCGAGCAGGCGGGAGGTCGGTTCGAGTCCGATGCGCAGGCCGTGGTCGGTCAGCAGGCGGCCCGCGAAGGCGTGGTAGGTGGAGATCACCGGCTCACCCGGCGGGTTGTCGGGGTCGATCACTTCCGGGTCGGTGACTCCGGCCTTGATCAGTGCCTTGCGGACGCGCTCGGCGAGTTCGCCCGCCGCCTTGTTGGTGAACGTGAGACCGAGGACCTGCTCGGGGGCGACCTGTCCGGTGCCGACGAGCCACACCACGCGTGCCGCCATCACCGTGGTCTTGCCCGATCCGGCTCCGGCCACGATCACCTGCGGGGCGGGCGGTGCGGTGATGCAGACCGTCTGCTCCGGGGTGAACGGGATGCCGAGGAGCTCCTTGAGCTGCTCGGGGTCGGTGATACGGGCGGGCATGTCGGAGAGGCTAGCGGCGCCCACTGACAGCGGAGGCCACATCGGCCGCCGGGACGGAAGAAGTGCTGGTCAACACGTGTGGTGCCGTATGTCACTCGCTGACGTGACGTCCTCTTGGGCCCCTCACTCGACCACGTGGCGCCCCTCGGGCCGAGCGCTGCACGATGCCCGGAAAGCGCAGTGTGTGCAGTGTTGTCCCGTGGTCGGGGAGAACCGTTCGTCGAGGACCTTCCCGGCGGCGGTGGCCAGCAGGTCGCCGACCCACTCGCCCTCCAGGGGTTCCTGGGCCTGCACCTTGGGGAGGGTCTCGCCGCCGTTCTTCTTGGCGGCACCCTGGCGCAGCTGGACGAGTTCCGCGCCGCCCGGCTCGGGGCGTACGCCGTCGAAGGTGTCGTCCACGGCCCCCTCACGGACGGCGAGCTGGTAGACGGCGAGCTGCGGGTGGTGCGCCACCTCCGCGGCGCTGGGCGCGTGTTTGCCGGTCTTGAAGTCGACCACGTAGGCGCGGCCCTCGGTGTCCGTCTCGACGCGGTCCATCGAGCCCCGGATGCGCACCTCGTAGTCGCCAGCCTCCAGGGTCACGTCGAAGTCGTGCTCACTGGCCACCGGCACACGTCCCGCACGGACGCCGTTGGAGTCGACGTGCCACTTCAGGAAGCGTTCGAGCGCCACGCGCGCGTGCTCCTTCTCCTGCGCGGACTTCCAGGGCGCGTCGAAGGCGAGCGCGTTCCACACGGAGTCCAGACGTTCCATGAGGACGGCGAGATCGGCGGGGGTGCGTCCGGAGGCGACCTCGTCGGCGAGAACGTGCACGACGTTGCCGAAGCCCTGAGCGGCGGTCGCGGGCGCGTCTGCCTTGACCTCGCGGCCCAGGAACCACTGCAGGGCGCAGGTGTTGGCGAGCTGGTCGAGGGCGCTTCCGGAGAGCACGACGGGCTGGTCGCGGTCGCGCAGCGGCACCTTGCTCTCGGTCGGCTCGTACATGCCCCACCAGCGGTAGGGGTGCGCCGATGGCACGAGGGGGCGGCCGTCCTCGTCGCCGAGGGCGGCGAGCTTGGCCAGGCGGTGGGCCGCGGCCTGCCGGAGGGCGTCCGAGACCCGCGGGTCGACCGTGGTGGCGCGCAGTTCGGCGACCAGGGCGGCGACGGACAGCGGGCGGCGGGGGCGGCCGGTGACGTCCCTGGGTTCGACGCCGAGTTCGGTGAGGAAGCGGGAGGGCTGGTCGCCGTCGTCGGCGGGGGCCTTCACGGCGGTGACGACCAGGCGTTCACGCGCGCGTGTGGCGGCCACGTAGAACAGACGGCGCTCTTCGGAGAGGAGCGCTCCGGGGGTGAGGGGTTCGGCGAGGCCGTCGCGTCCGATGCGGTCGGCCTCCAGCAGGGAGCCGCGACGGCGCAGGTCCGGCCACAGGCCCTCCTGGACCCCCGCGACGACGACGACGCGCCACTGAAGGCCCTTGGAGCGGTGTGCGGTCATCAGGCGCACGGCGGCGGGGCGCACCGCCCTGCGGGTGAGGGTGTCGGCGGCGATGTCCTGGGCCTCGATCTCCTCCAGGAAGTTGAGGGCACCGCGCCCGCCGGTGCGTTCCTCGGCGCGGGCCGCGGTCGCGAACAGCGCGCAGACGGCGTCGAGGTCGCGGTCGGCGTTGCGTCCGGCCGCACCACCGCGCCGGGCGGCCCGCTCCAGGCGCTGCGGCCACGGTGTTCCCTCCCAGAGGTCCCAGAGCGCCTCCTCGGCCGTCCCGCCGCCCGCCAGGCGCTCCCGCGCCTTGCGCAGCAGCGCGCCGAGGCGCTGAGCTCCCCGGGC
>NZ_JBEYFS010000067.1:0-53419 GCF_040634475.1 Streptomyces sp. NPDC007095 | reverse complement strand
GCCCTCGTACTGGACGTACTCGGGTCTGTGCCTGGTGCGGTGAGAGTGCGTGCATGGCGTCGCAGGGCAGACGGGAATTTGACGACAGGGCCTAGGACCTGTCAGCCGGGCCGGCCTTCGTGGGGCGGCCGGTCAGATTCCGGCCGCCCGCGCCGCCGTGTACACCTCGGCGGCCAGGTCCTTGAGTTCCTCGGCGTCCCGCGGGCCGTCCTGGAGGTCGACGAAGTACTCGTCGAGGCCGATCTCGGTGTACGGCACCAGGTCCGAGACGATCTGGTCGACGTTGCCCTGGAAGGGCTGGCGGTCCGCGCCGTCGTAGGCCTTGGCGCAGTAGCGCGCGTTGATCCGTGCCACCGACTGGATCGGCTCGGTGCGCCCGCGCTCGGCCGCGAAGTCCTGCACCTGCCGCCACTGGGCGGCGAGTTGGTCGGCGCCCCCCTGGGCGACGGGCTGCCAGCCGTCGCCGCGGTCCACGAGCCGGGTCAGCGCCTTCTTGCTGAAGGCGGGCAACAGGATCGGGATCGGCCGGGCCGGCTTCGGGGCGACCACAGCCGACTCGATTTTGGTCAGGCGGCCCTCGTACGACACCGGGTCCGGGCCCCACACCGCGCGGCACACGTCGAGGACCTCGTCCAGGACCTGGCCCCGCTCCTCGAACGGCGCCACGCCCGCGGCGGCGTACTCGTCGAGCGACCAGCCGGTACCGAGGCCGGCCACGACCCGGCCGCCGCTCGCCGCGTCCAGGGTGGCCAGGGCCCTGGCCAGCTGGAACGGGCCGTGCAACGGGGCGACCAGGACGCTGGTGCCGAGCCGCGCCCGCCGTGTGGCCGCCGCGGCCAGCGTCAGGGTCACCAGTGGCTCGGCGACGCCGCGGTACGAGTCGGGCCAGGGCAGGTTCGGGACGCCGTACAGCCCCTGCGTGGCAGGGTCCGGGAACAGGGCGCGCTCGAACACCCACAGGCTCTCGTAGCCGATCTCCTCAGCCGTGCGCGCCACGTCCGGGACGTCACGACCGATGTCGAACTGACGTGTTTGAGGAAGACTCAGACCCAGCCGAGCAGCCATGCTTGTGCTCCTTCGCATTCGGCATTTGAATCGTGAACGTATCGCGTACGAGGGTGAGTTACGTGCCGTACGCGGCGATATGGCCGGATCGGTCCCCCAGGGGCGTGAGCAGCATCCGGCCCGCCAGACCGACCGCGGCGCCGAGCCGGTCGCCGAACTCCTCGGCGAGGCCGGGGAGTCCGCGCAGCGCCCACAGGGCCCGCGCGGCCGACCAGGCCGCGTCGCGGGCGCTCTCCAGGCTCCACGAGCCGAGCAGATGGGTGAGCGGATCGGCGATCTGGAGGAGGTCGGGGCCCGGCATCAGATCTTCACGGACGCGCTCCTCCAGCGAGACGAGGAGGTCACCCACGCGTTCGAACTCGTCCTCCAGATCGGCTGGTTCGCAGCGGAGCGTACGGCAGGTGTCCACGACGGCGAGCGCCAGATCGTGTCCGACGTGCGCGTTGATGCCCGCGAGCGCGAACTGCAGCGGGCGTACTCCGGGATGGTGCCTGAACTGGAACAGCGGGCGCCAGCAGGCGGGCGGGGACCCCTCCTCGGCCACGCGCAGATAGCGCTCGGCGAAACGTACATCCAGCGTGACCGCGGCCTCGCCGTCCGGGAATTCCCCCGCGTCAAGGCGCCGTTCGACCTCCTCCGTGACGGTGAGGTAGACGCGGTTGAAGACCGCGACTCCGTCCCGCTCCGGCAGGGTCGCCGCCAGGGCGCGCATCCGGGAGGCGATGGCGTCCACGGGGGTGGTGAACTGTTCCAACTGCGTCATGGGGGCAGGTTCCCAGTCCTAGGCTGACCGGAGTTGCCGCCTGGCCGGGCGCATCCCCAGAACGAGGGAAAACACCCGTGTCGGGAGGAGCGGATGTGGCCGGGGGTGGCGGAGACGTGGTGGGAACCGGGGGGAAGCGGTACGTGTCAGGCTTACGTGCGCAGCGTCTGGCCGCACGCAGGGCCGAGCGCAGGCGGGCGGCCCGGCGCGCCGCCATGGTCGCGGCGGCCTCGGTGGTCATGGCGGTCGGCGCGGTGACGGGGATGATGTCCGCCCTCGACCGCGAGCGCCCCTCCGACGACGCCCAACCGCTGGTGACCCGCTCGCCCGGCCTCCGGCCGGGGCCCGCCGTACCGACTCCCTCCCCGGCCAGGACCTCCGCCGCGCCGTCCCCGTCCCCGCACTCCCCGTCCCCGAGGCCGAGCCCGACGCCCTCCCCGAGCAGGAAGGAGCCGAAGTCCGTGGCCGCCCCCGCCCTGCTCTACAGCCACCCCGACTCCCAGGTCCTGGCCTGGGTCGCGTCGCACCCCGGCGACCGCCGACGTGCGGTCATCGAGTCCCGGATCGCCGACCGTCCGGCCGCCGTCTGGTTCGCCGACTTCACGCCCGCCACCATCACCGCCCGGGTCAGGGCGGTGACCGCGGGCGCCGCCGCCGAGGGCCGGGTCCCGGTCGTCGTGCCGTACGCCATCCCGCAGCGCGACTGCGGCGGGGCCTCGCAGGGCGGCGCGCCCGACCTGGCCGCGTACGACGGCTGGATCGACGACTTCGCGGCGGGCCTGGGCGATGACGAAGTCATCGTCATCCTGGAACCCGACTCGGTCGCCCAGGCCGGCTGCCTCCCCGCGGCCGACCGGGCCGCCCGCTTCGCCTCGCTGGCCCGCGCCGGCCGCGTCCTCAAGGCCGCCGACCCCCGGGCCCGCGTCTACTACGACGCCGGCCACTCCGCCTGGAACCCGGCCGCCGAGCAGGCCGCCCTCCTCGAACGGGCGGGCGCCGCCTCGGCCGCCTCCTCCGACGGCGTCTTCACCAACGTGTCCAACTTCCACCGTACGAGCGACGAGATCGCGTACGCCCGGCAGGTGCTGTCCGCGCTGGGCGGCCCCGCGAGCCTGGGCGCCGTCATCGACACCAGCCGCAACGGCAACGGCGCCCCGGCCGACGGGGAGTGGTGCGATCCGGCGGGCCGGAAGATCGGCCGGGCGCCGACCCTGAACACCGGGGAGGCCAGGATCGACGCCTATCTGTGGGTGAAGCTGCCGGGGGAGTCGGACGGGTGCAAGGGCACGCCGGGGACCTTCTCGGCGGAGTACGCCTATGAGCTGGCACGCTGATCGTCCGGCTCGTCGTACGAGGATGTGCCGGAGTCCAGCAGTGGCCCCCCGGCCTTGAGGTGGGCCGGGGCCATCGCCCGCAGCGCGTGGTAGCCGGTGATCACGACGAGGGTGCCGAGGGCGATGCCGCTCAGCGAGAAGTTGTCGGTGAACTTCAGCGTGACGCCGCCGATGCCGATGATGATGCCCGCGGCCGCCGGCACCAGGTTCAGCGGGTTGCGCAGGTCGACCCGGCCGTGGAGCCAGATCTGGGCGCCGAGCAGGCCGATCATGCCGTACAGGATGACGGTGATGCCGCCGAGCACGCCGCCCGGGATCGCGGCCACGATCGCGCCGAACTTGGGGCAGACGCCGAAGAGGAGGGCGAAACCCGCGGCGGCCCAGTAGGCGGCCGTGGAGTAGACGCGGGTCGCGGCCATCACGCCGATGTTCTCGGAGTACGTGGTGTTGGGCGGCCCGCCGACCGCCGTGGAGAGCATCGAGGCGACGCCGTCCGCGGAGATCGCGGTGCCGAGCTTGTCGTCCAGCGGATCGCCGGTCATCTCGCCGACGGCCTTGACGTGCCCCGCGTTCTCGGCGACCAGCGCGATCACGACCGGCAGCGCGACGAGGATCGCCGACCACTGGAAGGACGGGCCGTGGAAGGACGGCAGCCCGATCCAGTCCGCCTTGCCGACGCCGGAGAGGTTCAGCCGCCAGTGGTCGGTGAGCTTGCCGCTCGCGTCCACCGAGTGGATCTTTCCGAAGATCCGGTCGAAGACCCAGGAGATCCCGTACCCGAAGACCAGGCCCAGGAAGATCGCGATCCGTGACCAGAAACCGCGCAGGCAGACGACGGACAGACCGGTCAGCAGCATGGTGAGCAGGGCCGTCCACTGGTCCTGCGGCCAGTACGTGGACGCCGTCACCGGCGCCAGGTTGAAGCCGATCAGCATGACGACCGCGCCTGTGACGATCGGTGGCATCGCGGCATGGATGATCCGCGCACCGAACCGCTGCACGGCCAGCCCCACCAGGAACAGCGCGACGCCGACGACGAACACCGCGCCCGTCACCGTGGCGCTGGTGCCGCCCTGCGCGCGGACCACCGCTGCGACGCCCACGAAGGAGAGCGAACAGCCGAGGTAGCTGGGCACCCGGCCGCGGGTGGCGAGCAGGAAGATGGCCGTCGCGAAGCCGGACATCATGATCGCGAGGTTCGGGTTCAGACCCATGAGCACGGGTGCCACGAACGTCGCAACCTGTTTGCATCACTGAGTTGGGTGTGCGAACGAGTCCTCGTACCAGTGCCGACGTGGTATCCGGTGGATTCGCGACAGGCGGGCCAGGTCTCGCGGACGGTAGTCCGGGTGGGACCGGCATCGGTGGATGGGAATGGTTGACCGTTGATCTTGTACATTCCGTTCGGCAAGTACATGAACGGAGAGTCCTGAATGTCAGGTTTCGGGTGGAAGCTGCATGGGGATGGTCGGCATCTGAAACCAGGGGAGGTCGTCAAGCCTGACGAGCGGCTCACCTGGCCTCGGACGATCGGGCTGGGCGCGCAGCATGTCGTCTCGATGATCGGTGCCTGTTTTGTCGCCCCCGTGCTCATGGGGCTGAACCCGAGCCTCGGTCTCATGGCCTCGGGTGTCGCGACCCTGCTGTTCCTGGTCATGACGCGCGGACGAGTCCCGAGTTACCTGGGATCGTCGCTCTCCTTCGTCGGTGTCGCGGCTGTCATCAGAAGCCAGGGTGGCGGTTCGGCGGAACTCACGGGTGCGCTGTTCGTGGTGGGCTTGGCTCTGGCCGCGGTCGGTGTTGTGGTCCGGTTCCTGGGCGCGCGGGTCGTTCACGCCGTGTTGCCGCCGGTGGTGACCGGCGCCGTCGTCATGCTGATCGGCTTCAACCTGGCTCCGGTGGCTGCGGGCACCTACTGGCCGCAGGACCAGTGGACGGCGCTCGCCACGATGCTGTTCACCGGTCTCGCGCTCGTCGTACTGCGCGGATTCCTGTCCCGCATCGCCATTTTCCTGGGGCTGGTCTTCGGCTACGTGCTCTCCTGGATCCTTGACCTCACCCTGGGCAAGATCCATTCCGCCGACGGCAGCGGCAAGGTTGTGGACCACTGGCGTCTCGATCTGAGCTCGGTGAAGGAGGCTGCCTGGTTCGGCCTGCCTGACATGCACTTGCCTGCGTTCAGCGGGTCGGCGGTCGTCGTCGCCCTGCCTGTCCTGATCGCTCTGGTGGCCGAGAACACCGGTCATATCAAGGCGGTCGGCGAGATGACGGGCGACCCTCTCGACGACGAGCTCGGCGTCGCCATCGCCGCGGACGGTGCGGCCACCATGCTCTCCACGGTTGCCGGTGGCCCGGCCACGACCACGTACGCGGAGAACATCGGCGTCATGGCCGCCACCCGCGTCTACTCCACCGCCGCCTACACGTGTGCCGCGTTCTTCGCGCTTCTGTTCGGTCTGTGCCCGAAGTTCGGGGCGTTCGTCACGGCCATCCCGGGTGGCGTGCTGGGCGGCATCACGGTCATTCTCTACGGCATGATCGGCCTGCTCGGCGCTCAGATCTGGATTCGCAACAAGGTCGACTTCAGCCAGCCGCTGAACCTGATTCCAGCCGCCGCAGGCGTCATCGTGGGCATCGGCGGCGTGTCGCTGAAGTTCGCCGACAATTTCGAGCTCAGCGGCATCGCCCTCGGCACCCTCCTCGTCCTCGTGGGCTACCACGCCCTGCGCTGGCTCTCCAAGGCCGCGGGCACACCGCAGGGAGCGCTGCTGGACGCGGGCACGACGCGGTACGACGACTCGGCGGAGTAAAAGGCGAACCGGGCACTGACAGAGACGCACTGTGGGCGTGGGCGGGGCTGACTCAGTCGCCGCTCGCGCCCGTTGTGGTTTCTGTTCCCGGAAGCGCGTTTGGAGCATCCCACCCCGAGAGGGTCTGGAGCAGGGCCCGGGACCGGCCGCTGCCGTCCTGAGAGAGCACAAGGAGGATGTGCTGCCACTGGCGTGGCGTAAGCGCGACTTCGATCAGCGCGTCACGGGGCGACCCCGCCTGCTCGGCTGCGCTCTCGATTCGGTGCATCCCCATGATCGCCAGGGTGTTGAGGAAGAACCGGTCACTGCTGCTGACCGATGACTCCTTACGTGCCGGCTCCGGCAGGGCGCGCGGTCGCGGAAACCGCCACGGACCTTCATGATCCATAAGGGGAACGGTACTTGAGGGTTGGCGGGCTGTCAGGGGGGCGATGTGTTCGACGTGCAGACTCGAGGTCACTAGGGGTGCTGGTCACAGAACCCGGCGTACAGCCCGACTCGTCTGCCGCCACCTGTGGCTTTGCCTCGGAAAGGGCCTCTGACCTGCGTCGGAGGCCCTTTCCGGTCCTTCAGGAGCTTGCCGCGTTAGGCGGCCGAAAGTCCCTCGGAAGTCCCTCAGACAGAGCTGAAAGTCCCTGAAAAGTCCCAGGAGCGGAGAGGCGGGGGACGCCTCTGAGCTGGTACGTCTGCGAAGGGTGCCGGGGATGCGATCAGTTCAGAGCCACTTGATCGATGGTGCGCCAGCGATAGGCGCGGTCTTCGCGACGCAGTTCGACCAGTTCCAGGTGATCGACCGGGACGCCGACGCTGTCCATGTCGCGGAGCGGGCGGATCGCTTCCCGGACAACGCTGGCGTCCGTGGGGCGGTTGCAGTACGCGATGCCGATGTGCGGCCGCAGCACCGCGGTCGGCTTCCGCAAAGGCAGCTGGCATTGCGCGGTGGTGGCGGACAGCTTGGAGTGGAGGTCGAGCACGGGAGTCCACGGGGCGATGCTGTAGCGGACCGCGCCGCGGGATGCGGTCATCGGTATGGCCTGGAGCCGGAACCTGCCTGTAGGTATCGCGGCTGTGATGGCGAGCAGTGTGTCCATCTGCTCCAGTGAGACGTCGTCGGTGGTGCCGATCCGGCCGAGGGTCAGGTGCAGACCGTCCGCGTCGATGGAGTCGAAGTTCAGGTTTCGGATCTTGTCTTGGCAGTGTCGAGCGTGGTCGGCGAGCGCCGAGTCGGCGGGGAAGCTGAGCATCCAGTAGTAGGCCCGCGTCGATGGAGTCCACCCAGCCCGGTCCCAGTGGTTACTCATCTCCTGCACCCGGTCGAAGGCGGCCCAGTCGTGTGCCGCGATGACCTCGGGGTCATCGACGCTCGGCGGCGGGGCGGTGGGAAACGCGCTGGGATCCTCAGTCAGCAGCACTCGGTGCCCTTCTCGTACGGCTATCGCTCAAGCGTGCCATCTTGGCAAAATTGGTCACCGCTCGGGTTAACGGGGTGGTGTGCCAGGTGCGTAGCGCCTCGGCGTAATCCCTGACGACAGGTAGCTGGTGCCACGATGCTGCACGGGCGTGGAGTTCACCGGCTCGCTGGATGACCGATCGGATCGGCGGGCCACCCCCGGCTTCGAGAACCTGCCTGCCGAGCACCATGGCCTGCTCCATATCCGGCTGAGGCCCTGCGAGCAGAGCAGTGGCCACGTCCAGGCGGACCAAGGCCCGGCTCCAGTCGGAGTCGGACTGCTCTATGAGTTCGTCGACCTGCTCCGCGTACTCGATGACGTCCCGTGTGTTGCCGAGGGCGACATGGGCGGTAGCGGCGTTCGCCAGTGTGCGGGCGATGCTGTACGGGGCGAAAGAGATGCACGGTGTCAGCCCGCCCGGGAGCCGGTGGTTACTGCTGAGGTCCTCGGCCTCTGCGATGGCCCTCTGCGCGCCCACGGCGTCGCCGAGCTTGCCGAGAGCACGTGCTCGGCCGTTAGCAAGCAGCCGGATCGCTTGCGCGTTGTCGCGATGGATGGCCAAGCCGGCATCGGCCCATTCGAGCGCCTGGTCGTAGAGGCCCGCGTAGTACGCGCCCAGAGAGCGGGTGCCAAAGATCCACATCATCAGCTCCAGGTCGTCGATCTCCTGGGCGAGCTGGAGGGCTTCGGTGCTGTAGGCCTCGGCGATGGCCTCGTGACCCGCGTTGACCGCCATGTAGCTGAGCAGGCCGGAGGCTTGAGCTGCAAGACGGAAGAGTTCTGCCCGCTGCCCAGGCGGCTGGCGCCCTTCCAACAGTGTCTGGATGAAATTACGCAACTCGGCAGTCCTGGGGGCGAGTTGGTGCGGACCGTCGGCTTCGTACCGGTCCACTATGGCGCCCACCTGCTGGGCCAGCACGGTCAAGGTGGCGGGGTCGGTGTTGGAAGAGATGGTCGTGCTCAGGCGCCTCGCCACGTCGAGCGGGCTCTCCCAAGGTTCCCGGGCAGCTGTCTCGCGGACAGGTTCCGGGTGCCGGTGAGCTTCCTCGATCGGCTCGGGAGCGTTCCGAGCGAATAGCTGCGGCAGCGCGTGCGGCGGCACAGCCAGCCGCTCCAGCTCGGTCACGATCTTGTCGAAGTTGGTCAGCCGCCTCGAACCGGACTCGAGAGCGGAGAGGAACGGCTGGCTCAGGCCCGTGAGACGGGCCATCTCCTCTTGCCGTAAGGAGGCCAGCTTGCGCACGCGGGTGAGAGCCGTCCCAAAGTCGCCGTCCCGCAAGGCCATGACGACCTGCGCGTCCTGCCACACGTGTTTAGGCACCCGGACCGGGTCCGGCTCGGCGGCTGTCAGCAACCGGCTGCAAGGGGCACAGCGCGGCTCACGGTTGTACCGGCTCAGCACAAGCCCGCACCCCTCGCACCGTCTTGGTTTGCCTGCCACCGCTACCGCCGCCCCTCCATTGCCAGCTTCTTGCGGGCCTTCAAGAGTCTGATCACCCAAGTGATATCACCGCTGGAATGTGCCATCAGCCGGTTCCTGCCACATCGTTGATGGCCACAGCCAGCCCGCATTCCCTGGCCGCTGATCAACGCTCAGGTCATAGCGGACCCCTGCCTGGAAAGGGCGAATGTCAAGACCCCGGCTACAGGAGGTGATTTGTGCCCGACGTTGACACGACGATGCACGAGGTCGAGCTCAAGCACGGTCCATTCGGCCCGGCGATCACGAAGCCGATCGCCAGAACGCGGCGGGCAGTTGACGAACGGTCTCTGTTCAAGGTCTACATGGGGATTGATCCCGAGGGCCGCCGTAAGCGGGAGCTGGAGACAGTGCAGCGCGCCGCTCACTTGGCTCTGTCAGTCCCCGAGGTCCTGGCCACGGGCACGGGAGAGGACGGATCTTGGACGGTGTTCGGTATGTTGCCAGGCGTGCCCTGTGGGGTGCGTACCGGCCGGGCAATCGAGGGGTACCTCGGTCACGTTCTTAACCTGACCCACCGACTCCACCGGTCTTCGGCCAGTCTTGCACCCGGCCTCGGCTGGGAGAACCGCCACGGTCGCTTTGTGCCCCAACACCGCTTCCTGCTCGACCAGTTCTCTCCACGCTGCCGACTACGACCGTGGTGGGAGGCCAAGGCCCTTCAACCGCTTGAATCGCATCCCGTCGTCCACCTGCATGGCGACCTCAAGCCCGAGCACCTCTTGGTCGACGACGACCGAGTGCACGTCGTGGACTGGGAAGCCAGCGCCCGAGGCCCCGTCGTCGTCGACTACACCGACGTGGTGTTCCATCTTGTACGTGACCTGCTGTACGAGGGCGTGCCACCCAAAGACGTCCCAGTCGGCCTCATGATGCGGTTACCGTTCAGCGGTCCTGTGCTGGCCTGGCGCTTGCTGCTCTGGCTCGATCGCCGTCGTCCTGAGGACATCGACCGCGTCACGGCCCGCGAAGTCGGCCGCCTCACGGCCGAGGAGCAGGCTCCAGCTGCCTACGCGGCGTTGGCTCGGACCGTCTCACTCCTGCGTGCCGTCGGCGTACCTCGCTGATTCCTTCGCGCATTGCCCGTCCAGGCGTGCTGACGCCTGCGCTCATTCACCTTTCTGTTCCCCTGAACGGAGTTCGTGATGCCTCGTACGAGCACGATCATCAACAACAGTCACCTCGTCATCGACACCGCCATGGCCAAGCCGGATACGACGACCATCGTCGAACGGAAGGGCCTCGGACACCCGGACACCCTGGCTGACCACCTCGCCGAGCGGCTGTCCCGTGCCTACAGCCACCACACCGTCGCGCGGTTTGGCGCTGTGCTTCACCACAACTTCGACAAGCTCGCCCTCCTCGGTGGGGGCAGCGAGGTCCGATACGGCGCCGGCAGTATGACAGCCCCGGTGCGTGTCCTGGTCAATGGGCGGGCGGCACCCATGTGCGGGGGCGAGAAGATCCCGGTCGAGGAGATCGTCGAGACTGAGGTCAGGGGTTGCGTCCGCGTCAACCGGGTCGACCATCTGGACGATCTCGACCTTGGCGAACTGGTGCTGGCGGATCAGGCCCCGGGGCCCTCGTAGCGGAGACGCTGGGAGAGTTCCCGGCGCTGCCTCGGCGGTCGGGATCAGGAACAGCTCACGGTCGGCGATGCCTGCTCGATTGCAATCCGCCCGTCGGCGATGGTGAACTCCCAGTGGGGTCCCAGAGCTTGGCGCAGGACCGCAGGTAAGCGGCCCTCTGTATCGGTCGGCGGACCGGGCGCAAGCTCTCTGAGACCGCTCGTCAGCATGGCCGAATTGACATCGCCGTAAAGTGGCGGGGCCGTTGCAGGGCGCCAACAGTCCGCGGTCCAACACCGTCACCGGATCCCGGAGGCGCCGTACGTCGAGCCGATCGCTATACCTGACGACGTGGTGTTCACCGTCAAGCTGCCGGAATCGACCTGTCTCTCGGCGACATCGTCCAGGCAGCCGAAGGCCCGCCAGCCGGTGGCACTCGGCCAGGACGCTCTCCGCGTTGCGGACATATTCGACCCGGCTGGCGACGTGGCGAGATTTCTGCGGGCGACGTCTTCCCCCGGGCGGATCTGCGGCGTACCGCGGTGGCGTGGACATATTCCGGATCGCGATTGGGTTTCCACGCGCGCCACATCAGCGTCCAAGGAAGCCCTGTACATAGACCCGAACTGGGATACGTGGACTGGTAAGAAGCCGCGGATTGAACCAGCGTGTACGGTCCGGGAGCCGGTCATCGTCTTGCGGGTGACCAGGTACGGGACGGCGTGCTCGATGTACCCGTGCCGACGAGTGTGCAGATCGAGGAAGAGCGTGGCCAGGACACGCTCCAGGGCTACCTCGCGCAGGAAATCCGGCCCCGGATCGAATGGCGGGGTGGACTCCACCTCCGACGACATCCTGCCGCTCAGCATGCCGCGCATCGCCACCATCACCTCCGAGACCGGCGCGATCACCACGGTGACCCTGTCCGATCCGGAGTGCGTGCGGGGCTCCAAGATGCCGTCGTCCGAGGACGCCGACACCATGAGCTGCTACCCCACGTACTGGCACATCAACGGCGCCACCGAGGCCTTGCTCGACTGGTTCCACAAGTACCGGGTCACCGCCGTGCTGAGCACCGACCCGACCGGTCTGGGCGAGGGCGTCGAGACCTCCTACAGCTACGCCGACCCGGCCTGGCACTACAACTTCGACCCGCTGGTCCCCTCGGACGAGCGGACCTGGTCGGACTGGCGGGGCTACGGCAAGGTCACCACGACCACCGGCGCCGCAGGCACCACCCAGTCCAAGTCTGTCAGCCTCTACATGCAGGGCATGGACGGCGACAAGCAGTCCGACGGCACCACCGCCCCCGCCACCGTCATCGGCATCGACGCGTCCGGCCTCGACGTCGCCGATATCACCGACAGTGACGAGGACGCCGGGTTCCTGCGCGAGCAGGTCACCTACAACGGCACCGCCCCGATCGGGGTGACGGTCAACACCCCTTGGTCCTCGCAGACCGCCAGCCAGCAGAAGTCGTACGCCAGCATCAAGGCCTACTACGTCCGCACCGGCACGACCACCAGCTCCACCTACCTCACTGCCTCCGCGACCTGGCGCACCCGCCAGGTCTCCACCACCTACGACACCTACGGCATGGCCGTAACCAGCGCCGACTACGGGCAGACCGGCGTCGCCGACAACACGTGCACCCGCACCTGGTACGCCCGCAACACCGCCATCGGCCTCACGGACCTGGTCTCCCGCACCCGCACCGTGGCCGAGGACAACTGCTCCGTCGCCGAGACCGGCTTGAACCTGCCGTCCTCCTCCGCCACCCGCGGCGATGTCCTCTCCGACACCGCGGTGGTGTTCGACAACACGGCCGCCACCGCATGGTCCGCCACCCAGACCCCCACCCTCGGCGAGGCGACCTGGACCGGACGGGCCTCCGCCTACCCCGCCACCGCCACGGGCGGCGAGCGCTATCCCACGTCCTGGCAGACCACCGCCACGACCACCTACGACGACAGCGCCGGCACCGCAGGCCTCGGCCGGCCTCTGACCGTCACCGACGCCGCCGGCAACACCACCACGACCGCCTACACGCCAACCAGCTCCGGCCCGCTGACCAAGACCAAGATCACCAACCCGACCACGACGCAGTACACCTACACCTACACCGATTACGCCTCGGGCCTGCCCACCAAGGTCTACGACGTCAACAACAAGATCACCGAAACCAGCTACGACGCCCTGGGCCGCCCGACCGCCACGTGGCTGACCAACCGGTCCCACTCCGCGAACCAGAGCCCGAACTACACCTACGCCTACAACGTCACCAACGACGCCCCGTCCTGGACGTCGACCTCGACGCTGAAGTCCGACGGTGAGACCTACAACACCAGCTACACGATCTACGACTCCCTCCTGCGGACACTGCAGACCCAGTCCCCGACCCCCGACAACGGCCGCCTGCTCACCGACACCCGCTACGACAGCCGCGGCCTGGCCTACGAGACCTACGCCGACGTCTTCGACTCCAAGAATCTCCCCAGCGGCACCTACGTCCGAGCCCAGTACGGCGGTGCCCCCAAGCAGTCGGAGACCGTCTACGACGGCGCCGGCCGGGCCACGAGCAGCAGCCTGTACGTGTACGGGGTCAAGAAGTGGACCACGAACACCAGCTACACCGGTGACTCCACCGCCACGACCGGACTGACCGGCGGCTCCGCCACCCGCACCATCACCAACATCTTCGGCAACACCGTCGAGAAGCGCACCTACTCCGGCACCGACCCGGCCGACGCCGCCTACGGCGCCGGAACCGGCGCCGCCTACACGTCCGTCAAATACAGCAACACCCTGGACGGCAAGCCCTCCACCGTCACCGGCACGGACGGCGCCCAGTGGTCCTACGGCTACGACCTCTTCGGCCGCCAGACCTCGGCAACCGACCCCGACCTGGGTACGACCGCCACCACCTACACCAACCTCGACCAGACGGCCACCAGCACCGACGCAGGTGGCAAGCAACTGCTTTTCGCCTACGACGTCCTGGGCCGCAAGACCGACCAGTGGCAGACCTCCAAGACGAACGCGAACAAACTCGCCCACTGGGACTACGACACCCTCGCCAAGGGCCAGCTCGACGACTCCATCAGCTACGTCGGCGGCACCACCGGCAGCGCCTACACCCGTAAGGTCACCGCCTACGACAGCCGCTACCACGCCACCGGCAGCCAGCTGACCCTGCCGTCCACCGACCCGCTGGTCACCTCCGGCGCCGTCCCCGCGACCCTCGCGTCCACCTCGTACTACAACATCGACGGCACCCAGCAGTACTACAGCGAACCCGCCGCCGGAGGCCTGAGTAGCGAGACCATCGACAGCGAATACGACAGCCTAGGCCTGGTCACCGACGTCGGCGGATCGACCGGCTACCTCCTCAACGTCGACTACAACCAGCTCGGCCAGGCCAACCAGTACATCCTGGGCACCTCACAGGACTCCACCGCCAAAAAGGCCTACGTCACCAACAGTTACGAGGAAGGCACTGACCGCCTCGTCCGCAGCCTCACCACCGATGCCACCCGCAGCGTCCAGGACCTGAACTACACCCACGACGACACCGGCAACGTCACCTCCACCTTCGACACCGCCAACCTCTCCGGCACCGGCAAAACCGACTACCAGTGCTTCAGCTACGACGGCTACCAGCGCCTCACCGACGCCTGGACCCCGTCCACCGCCTCCTGCGCCACCGCCGGCCGCACCACCACCAACCTCGGCGGCGCCTCCCCCTACTGGACCTCCTACACCTACACCAGCAGCGGCCTGCGCAAAACGGACACCGCCCACACCGGAACCGGTGACTCCACCCACACCTACTGCTACAGCGCCACCAACCCCCACCAGCTCACCGCCACCACCACCGCCACCTCCTGCACCGGCGTGAGCGCCGCCTACGTCTACACCACCGGCAACACCACCACCCGCCCCAACGGCACCGACACCCAGACCCTCACCTGGAACGCCACCGGGGACCTCGACACCCTCACCGAGAAGACGAGCACCGGCAGCACCAAGAGCACCACCAGCCACGTCTACGACGCCGACGGCAACCTTTTCATCCGCCGCAACACCAGCGGAGAAACCGTCCTCTACCTCGGTGCCACCGAAGTCCACCTCGACACCTCCACCACAGCCGCCAAGTACTGGGCCCAGCGCTACTACAACGCCGGCGGCACCACGATCGCCCTGCGCACCAACAAGGGCGGCAGCCAGAGCCTGTCGTACCTGTCCGGCGACCCGCACGGCACCTCCACTCTCAGCCTCGACGCCACCACCCAGGCCGTCACCAAGCGCTACCTGACACCCTTCGGCGCCACACGCACCGGCGGAACCGGCGTCTGGGCGGACGACAAAACCTTCCTCGGCAAGACCACCGACCCCACCACCAGCCTCACCTACATCGGCGCACGCGAATACGACTCCACCACCGGCCGCTTCCTCAGCGTCGACCCCGTCCTCGACACAGGCGACGCCCAATCCCTCAACGGCTACACCTACGCCGACAACAACCCCGTCACCTCCAGCGACCCCACCGGCATGCACCCCGACGGCGCCTGCGGCGGCGCCAGCTCCGTCTGCAACGGAAACGTCGAAACCTTCACCCCCAACCGCCACGGCGGCTACGACTACCACAGCCAGCCCTACACCGGCGTCAAGACCGGCTCCGGCACGGCCTCCACCACCAGCACGGGACACACCGGCCATACCAGCAGCGGCGTCGCAACGTCCATTCAACGGGCGGCCCCGTCGTTCTTGTCGCCCGCGGAACAGAAAGCATGGAACGGCGCTCTCCATGCGGTGCAGTCGCACGGCAATTTCTTTGCCAACGGTGCGGGAACGGCCGATGGCCTGGCAGCGATGAGTGAGCTGTTCTGGGGCACGTACTGCGGAGCTGTGAAGAAGAGTCAGTGCCCAGCGCAACAGGGAAATGCGACGTCCCTGCAGGACTTCGGCCTCGTTATACGTGATACCGGATTGGGAAACCGTCTCGAACCCATGGCCACTGTCGGTTCCGTGGTCGGCCTGACGTCCAGTCAGGCTCTGAAGAAGCTCATGGACCCGGAACACCTGCGCGGCCAGGATGAGGAGTACGTCATCGCGTTGGCGGAAAAGGCAGGGTTCTCCACCGCCCCCATGAAACCGACATCTGCTACAGGCGGCCGCGGAACGCGAATATACAAGCCCGACGACTCGAATGTCATGCTCTTCATGGAAGCGGGAGACCCGGACAGCACCAGCGCGGACAAGGTCCATGAAGGGCCGTACGTAAAGTATCAGATCCAGGGGGCCGGGAAAGACGGCGCGTTTCGTGTCCCGATCGCAGGAAACCCCAACCCCGAACTTGGGGGTGACGTTCCAGATGTTTCCCGTCGGCGCATTGCGCAATTTCTCTTGGGCGAAGAGGAGTGAAGCAGCGGACGGCTAGAGGTCTTTGATGTAGCCGGTCAATCCATGCGCTGATTGGATTGACCGGCTACACTTGCACCCATGTCTGAAATTTCTTCAATCTCTGCCGGTGAGTTTGTTGATGCGTTGCGTCGCGGCACTGACGGGCAATGGTCATTGGACGCTTCCGTCTGGCTTCTGGAGCGTCACCGGACTTGGCTGGATGACCCCAGGCTGCGCACCCTGATGCAGTGGGGGTACGACGAGAAGGGTGAATTGTGGGCAGGGTTTGATGTCCGCCTGGTAAAGGAGGCGGTGGTATCGGGAGAACTTGGCGAGTGGCGAGAGGATCTCGCAATTCTATTGATGGCAATTAGCCTTTATGGGGACTATCCGGTTTCGCTTCGATACACCTGTGAAAATATCTCCGAAGATAATTTGACCCTCATTAGCGAATCGCTGTTCAGGGCCTGTGGGTATTCTGTCAGACTCATCCCGCAAACATCTCAGGGTGGGTGAGATGTTTGCGCAACTCGGTCGATCATCCGGAGGTCGTATTCGAGCGGCTGAACCCGGTCCACCGGCTTGATGTCTGTGGACAGTTTTTCGGGGAACGGAGAAGTATCTTGGGACCTGCGATGATGGGGTTTCTCTACTGATTTTTAAGGTCGCCCTCGACTCTCTGTCAGAGTTGGCATAAGGGGGGTATGGGGACTTCGAATGCCGCGCGTTGGGGGCCGGCTGAGCGTGAGGCAGGTGCAGGTCGCCCGGCTGCTGGGGTGTCGCGGCAGGCGGTCGGGCAGTGGCATGCGGCGTGACGGGAGGGAGGTCGTGAGGCGCTTGTGGCGCGGCCGAACGGTTCCCGCTCGTATCTGACGCTGCGGCAGGAGCAAGTACTGCTGCGCGAGTTACGGCTGGGGCCGTCGGCGCACGGTTGGGAGGGACAGGGCTGGGCGTTCTCACGTATCGCCCGTGTGATCGAGGACCGGTTCGGCGTGCGGTTCACGGTACCGGCGTGTGGTACCTCATGGACCGTCTGGGCTGGTCGTGGCAGGTCTCGAAAACGCAGGCACGGTGACAGAGTGTGTTCCCATTCCACAGCCTGGAGCGGTGGTGGGTAGTCCCGGTCTCGCTAACCGAGGCAGGGCCAATTGCGCGGTGACCACTTTTCGGCGTGGTGGTCCCGTACCGGCTGCGGTGGGAGCGTTCCCTGGGGGGCGACTCTGCAGGGGGTGGGAGCGGCCGCAGGAGGCAGTGTGGAAGACCCACAATCCGCGTGGCATCTCTTCTTGCCGTCTGCGGTGCCCCTCCGGTGGCCAGCCGGTGGCCGGACGCCTTTGGACGATGTAATACGAGGTGGCACAGTCCAACCAGCCGAACGTGTTCTGATCAGGCAGAACGTCACTGAGCAGCACGAGCGGGCACCACGCAGCACGATCGCTCACGGTCTCGTAATGCGTAGGTCTCGGGTTCGAATCCCGAAGGCGGCTCCATGGTGAACCCCAGGTCAGGCTTTTGACCTGGGGTTTCTTGCTTTGAGTGACCTTTGAATTCGGGCCAATCGGGCACGTGCGCTCTGTGTATCGCAATGCGTAGGTCTGAGGTTTGCAGTCCGTGGCGGCTCTGCCTATGTAGGGCTGTGATCTGGCCTTTCGTCCCTTGGGGTCGCTCCTCTTCGGGCTGTTCGGATTGGCGTGGTGGCCGTGTGGTGGCCGAGCGTGCAGACCGGCTCCCGGTCAACCGTGAAATCGGTGGTTCACAGGGGAACAATGGTTGTGGCATTCCGACAATCGCCCGTTCAACCTACGTCCCCGTTCGGGCCCTGACAGGTTGCTGTCTTGCTGGGCTCGGTCCACAAGCGACCGCGTGCAGAAGAAGCCGTCGATGCGGATCAGGGCGGCACTGGTCTGCACCTGGAGGGCTGGTGTTCGACCAGGTCAACTCGGCCAGTCCGGCGACGGTGACACTGGGCGCCGCCAAGGTCACCTTCAGCGTCACAGCCCGGGTGGCTGGTGGCACCTGGACCTACTCGAGCACGGTTGCGATGCTCCAAGCCTGGACGGCCAGTTGGCGGTGCACTGGAACTCGATGCTTTGCGCTGCCTGGGCGACGACCGGTCAACCGATGGCGGGCAGGCTCCCCTCCGATGCCAGTACGACGAGGTCGTCGCGAGCGACGGGAAGTGGGACCTGTCCACGTTCCCCTCGCTGCGGGACATGGGACTTGCTCCTGAACGTTGGACACTTGAGACATGGATCTTGAGAGTCTGAGATCGGACATCTCGTGGTCATGAAGCACTGTCCGCCGGAGTTCAAGGCGGACGCCATCGCGCTGTACCAGTCGTGTCCCGGGGCGACGTTCAGGTGGGTCGCCGTCGATCTGGGAGTCAATCCGGAGACGTTGCGGGACTGGGCGCGAGCGGCCGGGGCGAACCGGCTGAGGGGGCGCTGGGCGGAGGTGCCCGCCGATGCCGCTGAGGCCGAGAACGCCGGCCGGGCTCACGGACCATGGCCGAGGTCGGGCGGTGCATGTGGGAGGCATGGGCCTGTTTCGGAGTGAGATCAGCTCTTCAGGTTCAGTGCTCCGGTGTTTCGCAGGGGTGGGCGACTGATCATCTCGGGTCGGTGGCCGGGGCGATCCCCCGGCCACTGGGGGCCTTGCGTCGAACCGCCTCCTGTGAGCCGGTCTTGTCGGATCGCTGATCGCAAGTCATCGGACGTCGACGTAGTCGGTGACTCGGGCGCTTCTGAGGTAGTGGTCTCCGGTCTCGCGGCTGAGGGCGATGGCCCAGGTGCCGTCCTTTTCGGCGGTCACCATGCCGATGAGGTGGCCGTGTTTGTCGCTGCCCAGTTCGCAGACATAGCGGTAGGTGCTGGAGCCGCGGGGTTTGAAGTAGAGGGTGGGCGAGCCGCTGTTGAGCGGCTTCCAGGTGGTGCCCTTCTTGTACTGGAGTGTGCCGTCGAAACTGATCGGTTGTGAATTGCGGACCGGGTCGGGATTGGCGCGGAAGCCGGTGATGCGGGTGGCGTAGCGGTAGAGGTGGACGGGCTTGGTGGTGCTGGTGCCCAGATCGGGGTTGCCGTTGAAGCGGGCTCGCCAGTAGGAGTCGGTGTTCCGGGTGGTGAGGGTGCGCGCGAACGTCTCATCGAAGAGCGGCTTGTTGTAGTGGACCGGGACGGGGATGGTGGTGGCGTCCTTCCAGCCGCTCTTGCCGTCTTTGGAGTACTGCAGGGTGAGGGTGGGTTTGGCGGGCCACTTCGCGCGCGGGTCCTCGTAGTAGACGTACCCGGAGACGGCCAAGGACGCGTCGTCATTGAGGAACGCGTTCATGCCGAGGTGAGTGGTGTACGCGACATGCAGGCTGAAGGGTTGGGTGGCGGCCTGCTGGAAGGGCATGTAGTCGGTGCCGACGACGAGTTCGGCGCTCGGCGCAGGGCTGTCCGAGGAGACGTGCAGCGTGTAGGAGCCTTGGCCGTCGGTCGTGGTCCGGCTGACCTCGAAGGAGGACTCACCTCGGGCGTCGAGACCGTCGAGGGTGATGACGGTGTGCGGCAGCGGCTGCCAGCCGGAGGTGGTCTGGATCTCGGCGTGGCCGGTGACGGTTCCGGTGGCGCCCTGCTTAAGGTTCAGGGCGTGTGTGCTGGACGAGAAGCGGACCGGTGCTCGTGTGGTGTGCAGGTCTTGCGGGGTCGTCACCAGGTCGATCGCCCCCGGATAGTTGCCGGAGGCCTGAGGCGCGGCGGACAACTGGACGGACGGCGCGGTGGGTGTGAAGGCGGCGGTGAAGCGACCGTCCGCGCCGGTGGCAGCGGTCATCTGACTGCGTCCGGTTTTCACGGCGACGGTCATGCCGTCGGTGGGAGCGGGGGCGTCGGGCTGGCGGGGGTCCCTGGCGACGACGGTGCCGCTGACGGAGACCTTCTGGTGGAGGTAGTCCGGCGCGCTCGGGGTGGCGGTCAGGTCGGGGATCGTGACGATGGTCCGGTACTCCAGGGTGTACGGGGAGAGGGCACCGGTGACGGTGGAGCCGGAGGCGTCCTGCAGGTCGACGGTAACTCGGTAGTCGCCGAGCTGGGCCAGGTGGACGGGGGCCCGCCAAGTTCCGGAACGTGCGTCCTGCCCGGAGTACTGGGTGAAGTCCTCGGTTGATCCGGCTTCCGGTGTCCCGTCCGGCGCGTCCAGCGGATAGAGGTGGGCCGTGATCCGCCTGATCGGGCTGTCGGAGTGTGCCGTCACGAAGAGCATGCCGGGCTGGCTGTACCAGCCGTCGGCACCGGACAGGACGGGGCCGACGGTGTCGGTGTCCGCCTGGGCTGAGGAGAGCCCGGTGAACAGGGAGGCGGACAGCGCGGTTGCTGTGGCTGCCGCCAGGAAGGTACTGCGTCTCAAGATTGTCCCCCAGGGAATCGGTCGACTGCCCGTGAGAGCGCAAGGTTCGAATGGAGCTTCGGCTGGCGCGCTTGGGTGGGGCAGGTGATCGAGAACTGTAGTGGTGTGCTTTCGGCGTGCAGATGTGTAGGTGTGCTGCCGTTGCCCCGCGAGGTCGACAGGCGCTCGACCGGGGTGCCTCGGTCGAGCACCTGAACGGGCGTCATCAATCAGTCGACTTGGCTGATGGTCGGGTTGTCACCGGTCGCGGCTGCGTCGGCGGGGGCAGTGCGGTGTTGTAGAGGTGGATGTCGCTGATCTCGCTGTGGCGTATTCGCCGTAGGCGCCCAGTGCGACGCGGCGGCCGATCTGGACGGGGCCAGTGGCGTTCCACGGGGTGCCGCCGAACGCTTTGGTGTCGACTTGGCGTCCGTTGACGTAGAGGGTTATTTGGTTCGTGGAGGCGTCGTAGACGCCGACCAGGTGGGCCCATTGGCCGATGGTCGGGGTTCCGCCGTAGGTGGCCGTGAAGGTTTTGCCGGTTTTGTGCGTTTGGATCGCGGGCTGACGACGGTCGGCAACGCGGCGGCGAAGGAACGGAGCCAGACATCGGCGTCGGGGCGGGCGTCGGGGGTGGTTGCTCGGCGGGGCACCACTTCGGTTTCCGGGCTGCTGTTCATGGCTTACCCCATTTGTATGACGACCACGGTGTCGCCGGGTGCTGTCGCGTCTGCTGGTGGAAGTGCCGTCGGGTAGAGGCGGACGTCGCTGAGGCGGCCGTTCGCGTACTGGCCGTACGCGCCCTGGAAGAGGCGGCGGCCGAGCTGGACGGGGCCGGCGGCGTTCCAGGCCGTGCCGGCGTAGGTCTTGGTGGCGGACAGGTGGCCGTTCACGTAGAGGAGCAGTTGGTCTGCGTCGGCGTCGTAGACACCGACGAGGTGGGTCCATTTGCCCGCCATGGCTTTGGCGCCGTAGGCAGCGGTGAAGGCGGTGCTGGTGGTGTCGTCGTTGTGGCGGCCGAAGGCCCAGACCCCGCTCCCGGAGGAGTAGTAGAGCTGGAAGCCGTTGGCCGCGCCGACGACAGGGTCGTCCGACTGGGACACGAAGGTGGAGTTGGTGCCGGACAGGGAGTTCAGCTTGACCCACGCCGAGACGGTGAAACTGCCGCTGGTGTCCACGCCGGGGCCGGTCGTGGCGGCGTACGCGGTGGTTCCGTTCAGGTTCAGGGCCGTGCCGCGATCGGTGTCCGTGATCCAGGAGGCTCCGCCGGTCAGGGCGGCCGGCGTGTTGCCGGTGGGGTCGGAAGCGGTGGTGCCGGTGCTGTCGTTCAGGTTCCAGCGGTGGGTGGCCGTGTCGGTGACGGTGCCCAGGGATACCGGGTCGGCGAAGGAGGCCGTGGTGCCGGACGGAGTGGCACCCGGGTACTCGGTGAGCTGGCCGGAGGTATCGGTGGCGTACAGGTCCGGCTTGCCGTCGGGGCCGCCGGTGGCGCTGTTGACGTCGCCGGGGGAGGCGACCGTCGGGTAGTCGCGCTTGGGCAGGACCACGGACAGGGCCGTGGCGGGGTGGGCGTTCCAGCCCGCGGTGGCGCTGCTCGTCCAGTTCTGGGCGGCGGTGTTGTTGCAGGTGTAGAGGCGGACCTGCGTGCCGTTCGTCGTGGCGGAGCCCGGGTCGTCCAGGCACTTGCCGGACTGCGGGTTGACCAGGCTGCCGGAGGCACCCGTGGTCCACTTCTGGGAGCCGCTGCCGTTGCACTTGTAGAGCTGGAGCAGCGTGCCGTTCTCCGTGCCGCCGTCGGTCACGTCGAGGCACTTGCCGAGGACGCGCAGGGAGCCGTCATTGTGCAGGACCCACTGCTGGGCCGGGCTTCCGTTGCAGGTGTAGATCTGGATCTTGGTGTGGTCGGCGGTGTGGGAGCCCGCGTCGTCCAGGCAGAGCGTGCCGCCGGAGGATGTCTTCACGGCCGAGACGAACGGTGTGCGGATGGGAGCGTGCAGCAGCTTGGGCAGCAGGGTGGAGCCGTCGACGTCGATCGGGAAGGTGTAGACGGTGCCGGACGTGTCGTCGCGGGCCCAGAGGGTGGGGGTGCCGCCGGTGATCTTGCCGTTGCCGTCGGTGTCGACAGTGAAGGTGCCGCCGACCCGGCCGGGGGCGATCAGGGTCAGGCCCGACCAGTCGCCGTCTCCGAGGAGGAGGGGGTGGCCGAGGTGGTTGATGCCGTACGTCTGGTAGAGCCAGAGCTTGTTGTGTTCGACGGTGAGGACTGCGGGGTGGTCGGGGTTGCCGTACACATCGCCGTCCACGGTCAGCTGGGAGATGTCCCAGGGGGTCGACGGGTCGTAGCCGGCCTCGGTGCAGCGGCTCGCCGGGACGACGTCGGTGGCCTCGCAGGGGTCCTTGGTGACGACGTCGTAGCGGCGGCCGACGAAGCCGGGGTAGGTGGAGTACGGCGTGTGCGGGAAGGAGCCGTCGTCCTTGGGATCGAGGTCGTTCTTCACGACGTACATCTGCTGGGTCTTCTTGTTGTACGCGAGCAGGTCGTCGTGGGTGTCGCCGTGCAGGTTGCCGCGGTGGGTGATGAGGTAGTCCCGCCAGTCCCCGGTGGGCGCGCCCTTCGCGGTGGAGACGATCACCGGTCCGGTGACGGCGGGCGGGGTGCCGGTGACGGGGCCGTCCTGGGCGGGGGCGGGTGCCTGGGCGGGGTCGCTGTTGCCGGGGATCAGTTCGAGGTCGCCGGTGCTGGTGGTGGCCAGCAGGTCGGGGCTGCCGTCGCCGGTGACGTCCCCGGGGGCGATCTTCGTCTTCGGGTCCCAGGGTGCGGTGAAGGTGTAACCGACCGGGTTCTGGGACAGGTTGCCGGCCCGGTCGACGGCGACGACGTACAGGGTGTGGACGCCCCAGTTCGTGACCGGGACGGTGACCGTGCCGGTGGAGGTGGTGCCGCTGGTGGCGGTCACTTTGGCGGTGTGGCCGGTGGTGGCGGTGGGCTGGTCGTCGAGCTGCCACAGGAAGTGGTCGATGCCGCTGGCCTTGCAGCCGGCCGGGTCGCAGGTGTCGGCCGGGGCGGTGTCGGCGGTGGAGACGGTGAAGTCGGTGGTGACGCCGCTGCCCGCAGGGGTGTCGCCGGAGCCGCTGCCCACCGGCGGGAAGTGCGGGTTGTCGGCGATAGCGGGTGTCTGCGGCGGGGTGAAGTCGGTGTCGAACCAGCAGTGGTCGCTGATCGCCGACTTCAGCTTGATGGCGGAGTTGTCCTGGGCGTAGACGTCCCAGCCGTACTCGTGGCCGTCCTTGAGGGTGAATCCGATCGGCGCGTCGGCGTCCTGGCCCGAGGCGACCATGCCGCTGTCCGGGGTGCCCTTGTCCACGGCGTTGCCGTCGGCGTCCAGGTCGGTGCGGTCCCAAACGTGGTAATGCGACTCGGCGTGCTCGCCGGAGATGTGGGTGGTGACCGTGGAGTGGAGCTGGACGTTGCTGCCCGCGTCGCTGTAGGTGGTCGCGCCGATCCAGCCGATCGCGTCGGCGCCAGTGACGCAGTCGCCATCCGCGCCGAGTGGTTTGGGTGTCGTTCGGAGCTTGGTGGGGACGTCGGGCGCGATGTCGAAGTTCGTGATCAGGGAGAGGGTCTGCGACATGCGCAGGTAGTCGTCGTTGGAGCTGGTTTTCGACTCGTTACCGAAGAGGCCGATGGTCCAGGTGGACTTGTTGCCGTCGGCGATCTTCTGGATCTGGTCGTCGACCCGGAAGCTCGCGGTGCTGTTGGAGCAGTTGTCGTTGTGCCCGCTGGGGACGGTGGTCTTCACCGCCGGGTAGCCGTTGTCGTCGAGAGTGTCCGGCTGGTGCTGCCAGTCGGTGTTCTCGTTGATGCCGCCGGTGGTGTGCAGGGTGATCGGCTGGTCGTGCGAGCAGTCGAGGCTGGCCGCGTAGGTGGTGTTGACCTTCACCTCGGCCTTGATGACGGTCATCGACGGGTCGAGACCGCTGGTGTTGAGCGCGTAGTACGACCGCTCGAGGCCGACCCCGCAGGCCCCGCCCCAGCGCTGGTAGCCGACGCCCTCGCCGTTGGTCTGGGGCTTGTTGTACTGCGGGGCGTCGGAGCAGGCCGAGCTGGAGTACACCTCGTCGTAGGCACCGGACTTACTGGTGACCGGGTTCTCGAAGGGGTCGATGTAGACGGGGTAGCGCGTGTCGGGGGCGTCGAGCAGCGAGGTGTCCGGGGCCAGGGTGATCGCGTTGTCGGCGGTGGTCATCGGGACCTGGCCGACCTGGGCGCCCGGGCCGGGGCCGGCGGTGGAGGAAGCGTCCGAGGGAGCCACCGGGGCGTCGGCGGCGGCCCGCACGAAGGAAGCGGGCCTGGCGGCCGTGGGCGCGGTCGACGTGTCCGACGTACCCGAGTCCCACATCAACGGCGGCGGACTGGTGTACGACACGGAGCCGTCCGCGGCGGTGGCGGTCATGCCGCCCGCGGGTGTCGCCGCCAGGTCGAGGCCGTCCGTGTCCGTGGCCACGGTGAGCCTGCGCACGCGCGGATCGGCGGCGGCCTTCGCGTCGTGGACGATCAGAACGTCGCTGAAACCGCCCTGGTCCGTCACCGAGACTGACAGGTCGACGCCGGGCAGGACGGACGGATACAGCGCGGTGTCGCTGCTGATCTGCGGGGTGGGCAGGGCGAACGGCATGGTCAGACTCATGGTGTGCCCGGCCGGGTCGGTGAGCGTGGCCAGGGGCCCGCTGCCGCCACCGGAAAGACGCACGCCGTTGGGGGTCGCTCGGGGGGGAGTAGGTGCCGTCGGCGTCGGCGACCAGTGTGGCGTCCACGGGCACCCACGCACCCTCCCGCTGCACCCGCACCGGCAGGACGGCCGACGTCGTGGTGAAACTGCCGTCCGGCTGTGCGGTCACGGTGTCGGTCTCGCTGGTGAGCGCGTCGACCGGTACGGGGGTGCCGTCGGCGACGGCCTTCGCCTGTGCGGCGAGCAACGGGTCGGACGGACCTGACGGATCGTCGGTGGTGACCGCGCCGGCCGGGACGGTCAGTGCGCCGAGCAGCACACCGGTGACCGGAAGCAGCCCCAGTCTGCGGACGGATGACGACAGCACGGAACAGCTCCTTCGCGCGACGGACAGGGCAGACGCGAGATCTGCGACCATCCGCGCCCCGAACGAGCCGTCGCCGGACGCTGGGTCAGAACGTCGGCGGCAGGCGTGCGGCGGTGATGTTCGCTCCCCCCGCACAGAACGTACACAGCAAAAGCTAAAAGCGAGCACAAAATTGTCATGGCATTGGCAAAAAGTGTTGAGAATTGGTCAACCCGGTTCCTAACCTCCCGTCCTGGATCACGCCGACCACGTGACTGTTCAAACGACGGGCCGTCAGGTTCGTTGCATACGGGGGGACTTCACACGGTGGGTGTGCGAAGAACGCTGACGCTCGTCTCTGCTTTGCTCACCGCCATGGTGCTGCTGGTGACGGGGGCGGTGGCCCAGAACGGCATCGGGCCGTTCGTCTTCCACGGCGACTTCTGGAAACCGAAACCGCTGCCGAAGACCCCCGCCGTCGGCGACCACGAGCTGGCCCGGACGAAGACCGTCCATCCCAAGGGTTACCACCCACTCACGCGCTACACGGCCACCAAGACGCCCTGGCCGAAGGCCGGTACACACGCGGTCGCGCTCAAGGGCAAGCCCGTCAAGGCCGGCTCGCTGCCGGTGTGGTTGGCGTCGGCGGGCAAGGGCGAGCAGAGCGCCCCACGGGTGAGTGTCCGGCTCGCCTCCCGTACCCAGGCGCTGCGCGCCGGCGCGGACTCCGGCCTGCTGGTCGGACTGGGCGCCACCAAGTCCCGTACCGGCAAGGTCAGCGTCGTCATCGACTACTCCGCCGTCGCCGAGGCCTACGGCGGCGGCTACGGCTCCCGGCTCACCCTCACCCGGCTCCCGGCCTGCGCCCTGACGACCCCGCAACGCGCGGAGTGCCGCACCCGCATCCCGCTGAAGGCCGTCAACCGGGCCACCGCGAATCAGCTCACCGCGACCACCACTGCCGATTCGGCGATCGCCGTCACCTCGGGCAGTCGGGGTTCGCAGGGCGATTACTCGGCGACCTCGCTGACCCCGGAGGGGAGTTGGCAGGCCACTGGCACCGGCGCTTACACATATGCGTACCCCGTTCAGGTGCCGCCGGGGCTCGGGGACACCGGGCCGTCGGTGGCGCTGTCGTACGACTCGCAGTCCGTGGACGGGGAGACCTCGGCGCGTAACTCCCAGGCGTCCTGGATCGGCGACGGCTGGAGCTACCAGCCGGGCTTCGTGGAACGGACGTACCGCTCCTGCGGGTCGCTGCTCGACTCCGACGGCGACAAGATCCTCAAGGGTTCGGGCGACCAGTGCTGGGGTGGCGCCAATGCCACCGTGTCCTTCGGCTCGCACTCCGGTGTCCTCGTCCCGACGGCCACCTCCGGAGCGCCGGGCGAGATACGGGAGTTCAGGCTCCAGGGCGACGACGGCACGGTCGTGCAGGAGCTGTCCGGCGCCTCCAACGGCCTGTACGACGGCACCTACTTCCGTGTCCTGACCACCGACGGCACCGCCGCCTACTTCGGCGCCGACCACGCGCCGACCGGCGCCGGCACCAACGGTTCATCTTCCGGCTCCGGCGACGACTCCACGCACGCGGCCTGGGGCGTGCCCGTGCTGCACCCTCGCTCGCCCGACCCCTGCCACAGCGACTCGGACGGCAAGAAGTCGCGCTGCGACAAGCCTGAGGGCTGGCGCTGGAACCTGGACTTCGTCGTCTCACCCACCGGCTTCGTGCAGCGCTACGACTATTCCACCGAGACCGGCTACTACGACCTCGGTGGCGGCCAGGCGGCGGCGACCGACGACAAGGACGACACCGGCACCCTCACCTCGTACACCCGGAGCGGCGCGCTCACCACCATCTCCTACGGCTACACCCTCGACGACGAACAGGCCGGTCGCACTCCCTCCGCGCAGGTGGTGTTCGCCTCCAAGCAGCGCTGCCAGACCACCTCCACCTTCACCGACTGCTCCGTCGGGAACCTGGACGACAACACGGCCCCGCACTGGCCGGACGTCCCCTGGGACCTGCACTGCGACGCGACCGACAAGACGAAGCTGCCGGACGACGCCACCAAGGTGCCCACGGACGTGTGCATCGTGTCGTCGCCGACCTTCTGGTCCACCACCCGGCTGGACACCATCACCACCAAGGTGCACGTCAAGGACGGCGACACCGACAAACTGGTCCCGGTCGACTCCTACGCCCTCGGCCAGGTGTACTCCGACGCGGGCGGAGCCGTCGACCCGGTCACCGGCACCACCGTCGACCCCAAGGACGCGGGCTCCCTCCAGGCCGTGATGTGGCTGCAGTCCATCCGCCACACCGGCAAGGGCACCTACGGCAACACCGACAGCGACATCGCCCTCAACCAGGTCTCCTTCACCGGCACCGAGATCGACAACCGGGTCGACGACGACTCGCCGTCCGCCCCGCCGCTGTACCGTCCGCGCATCTCCAACGTCCAGACGGAGACCGGCGAGTCGATCACCGTCGAGTACAACCAGACCCCGTGCGCGGGCAAGACGCTCGACATCAAGGCGGCCGACTCCAACACCAACTCCTGCTACCCCGTGTACTGGACGGTCCCCGGCGCCTCCAAGCCGATCGCCGACTGGTTCAACAAGGTCACCGTCCACAGCGTCACCACCGCCGATCTGACGATCGCCGCCCAGTACAACCCGGACGCCTCCAAGATCCCGGCCGGCTCCGAGGCACACGTCTCCACGTACGCCTACTCGGGCCCCGCCTGGCACCGCGACGACTCCGACCTCACGGACGACCAGTACCGCACATGGGACCAGTTCCGCGGCTTCCGCACGGTCACCGTGCGCACCGGCAAGGCGCCCGAACCGGTCACCCAGAAGACCACCACCTACCTCCAGGGCATGGACGGCGACTACAAGGCCGACGGCAGCCGCCGCTCGGTCAGCGTGGACGCCACGGTCGGCGGCAAGACCGTCGAGACGGTCACCGACGCCGACCAACTCGCCGGAACCGCCCTCCAGTCGGACACCTACACCGCCTCCGGCGGCTCGGTGAACGCTTCAACTGTCAATGGCCCGTTCGCCTTCACCACCACGGCACACGCCGACCGCACCTCATGGACCGCCTGGACCCAGGAGGACCACCCCGGCGAGACCAAACCGGACAAGGCCACACTGCCCGACCTCACCGCCCGCCGGATCACCTCCGTCCAGAGCCACGGCTACGCCCTGCTCGCCGACGGCAGCTGGCGGCACACCCGCACCGACACGGCGTACGACGACCAGGGCCGCGTCCAGACGGTCGACGCGCACGGCGACGTGTCGGTGGCCACACAGGAGAAGTGCAGCAGCACGCAATACGCCGACCCGTCCTCCTCTGGCGGCAACGCCATGCTGTTCGCCTACCCGGACCGCATCACCACGGTCTCCGGCCCGTGCGGCACCAAGGCCGACGCCGACACCCTGCTCTCCGACAAGAAGATCTACTACGACGGCGACGGCTCCATCACCGCCCTCGGCTCCTACGGCACGGTCGTCCACCCGCACGTCACGGGCACCCAGGTCGCCACCGGCTTCGCCACCGACGGCACCGAGAGCTGGCGTACCACCAGCGGCATCGCCTACGACGGCGCGGGCCGCGTCACCGACACCCTCGACGCCACCGGCAACGGCACCCACACCGACTACCTGCCCAAATGGAGCAGCGCGGGCGGCAACACCAACCCCACCAGCATCGTCTCCATCAACCAGAAGCAGTGGAAGGTCACCTCCACTCTGGATCCGCTGCGTGGGCTGCCGCTGCGTAATGTCGACGCCAACGATCGCGTCACCGACATCACCTACGACGCCCTCGGCCGCCGTACCGCCGTATGGCTGCCCGGGCGCGACAAGGCGACGCAGAGCGCGGACATGACGTTCGCGTACTCCATCAACCCCGGCGCGGTTCCCGCTCCCGGCGGCACGATCACCCAGCCGGGCGACCCGTCCTCGGTCACCACGCGCACCCTGCGCGAGGACGAGACCTACGCGACGTCGATCAGCATCTACGACGGGATGCTCCAGCCCCGCCAGGTCCAGACGACCGCTGACGGCGACTCCGACTCCGGCCGGATCATCTCCGACACGTTCTACGACTCCCACGGCTGGCCCAGCGCGTCGTACGCCCCCTACTCGGAGCCGGACCACACCCTTTCCACCACCCTGTACGCGGCCAACGAGAACGAGATCCCGGCCGAGACCACCACGACGTACGACGGCCAGGGCCGTGCCACCGCGAGCACCCTGTGGCACCAGGCGATCAAGCAGTGGAGCACCTCCACCGCCTACCCGGGTGCCGACGAGACCGATTCCACCCCGCCGGCAGGCGGCCGGGCGACCGCGGTCTTCACGGACGCCCTCGGTCGGACGGTGAAGTCGATGGTGAAGAACACTGGCGCGACGGTCACGCTGGCCGGCGGCACCATCATCCCGTCCGGCACCTCGCTGACCTCGGGCAGCGTCCGCCTGACCATGCAGGCCGACGGCAACCTCGTGCTCACCGCGCTCGCGACCAGCAAGACCGTCTGGTCCTCCGGCACAAGCGGAAACCCGGGCGCCTACGCCCAGTTCGGTACCGACGGCAACCTCGCGGTGTACACCACCGCCGGCGCCTCCAAATGGAGCACCGGCCTGACCGCCACCACTGGTGCCACCCTCCAGGTCCGGGCCGACTCCACCCTCGCGGTCGTCGCGGGCACCGGGACGTCCGTGCTGTGGAAGCAGGGCACCGTGGGCGCCGTCCCGCCCGCCGACGCCACCACCCGCTACACATACACACCCGCCGGACAGATCGACACGGTCAAGGACAGCGCGGGCAACACCTGGTCGTACGGCTACGACCTGCTCGGCGAGCCGACCTCCCAGACCGACCCCAACACCGGTACAGCGTCCTTCGACAAGTACGACGTCCTCGGCAACCTGCTCCAGTCCACCGACGCGCGCGGCCAGGTGATGTCGTACGCCTACGACTGGGACAACCGGCTCACGGCGACGTACGCGGCTCCCTGGTCGGCGACGCCCGACCCGGCCAAGCAACAGACAGCCCGGGTCTACGACACCCTCGCCAAGGGCTACCCCGCGTCCTCGACCCGGTACGTGGGCGGGGCGAACGGCAAGGCGTACACCGAGGCCGTCACCGGCTACAACACTGCCTACCAGCCGCTGGGCTCCACCCTCACGATCCCGTCCGCCGACGGCTTCCCCGGGACCACGGCGGGCGGAACCGTCACCTACACCCTGAGCTCCACCTACACTCCCAACGTCGGTCTCCTGGCGACCACCCAGTACCAGGCGGACGGCGGCCTGCCCGCCGAGCGCATCGGCTACGGCTACACGCAGCAGGGCGCGCTCGACGGCTTCGGCGGCTACATCAACGCCGCCAACACCCCCTCCTACCTGGACGGCACGGTCCACGACCCGTTCGGCCGGGTCCTGCAGACCAACTACGGCCCCACGGGCAAGGAACTGGCGACCTTCGCTCAGTACGACACGACGACCGGCCGCACCACCCAGACGTCCAGCATGCTCCAGACGTCGACCACGGCCCTGGACGTCGTCAACTACCGCTACGACCAGACCGGTCAGCTCACGGCGACCGAGGACCTCCAGAACAACACGACCCACGACACGCAGTGCTTCAGCTACGACTCCTTCCAGAGGCTGACCGCCGCCTGGACGGACACCGCCGGGATCACCGGCTCCGGCACCGCACCGGTGGGCGCGGTCGGCGGCTGTACCACGGCCTCCGTGCAGACCAGCGCGGCGCCGGTGAAGACGAAGACGGTCGGCGGGCCGGCGCCGTACTGGCAGACGTACACCTACGACCTGCTGGGCGACCGCACGGGCATGGTGAATCACGACACCGGCGGCGACGCACTCTCGGACACCACCCAGGCGACGACGTACCCGGGGCTGGACGGTACAACCGCCGCCACGCACCCGGACCAGGCGGGCGCGACCACGACGACCAACCCGGGCACGGGTACGGCCACGCAGACCCCGGCGTACGCGGATGCGACGACCGGCAAGAACGCGGGCGACACGGCCAGCCGGGCGACGAAGACCACCGGCCCTCTGACGACCGGCTTCACCCTCACCGGCGGCGGCAAGCTGTGCGTGGAGGAGACGGGTTCGGGCGCGAAGGTCGAGGTCAACACCTGCAGTTCGACGTCGACGGCCCAGAAGTGGACCATCGGCACCGACGGCACGGTGAAGGCGGCCGGCTTCTGCCTGGACACGGCGGCCAACTCGACGACGTCCGGTGCGGGCGTGGTCGCGGAGGCCTGCTCCACCGACGCCACCCAGAAGTGGCGCGTCACGTCGACCGGCACCCTGGTCAACGCAGCCAAGAGCACGCTCTGCCTGACAGACCCGAGCGGCAGCGCGACGAAGGGCACCCAGCTCACCGCCACCACCTGCGGCGGCAAGGGCCAGACCTGGACGACGGTCACGACGGGCGCGCTGCCGGCGGGCCAGACCCAGACGCTCACCTACGACGCCGAGGGCCGCACGGCGACGGTCACCACACCGTCCGGCACCACCAGCCGCACCAGCACCTACCTGTACGACGCCGACGGCGACCTGCTGGAGCAGACCGCGTCTGTCGGCGGCACCGACAAGACGCGTGTCCTGTACCTCTTCGGCGGCGCGGAGCAGCTGACGCTGGACGTGGCGGCGAAGACGTGTACGGCGTTGCGGTACTACGCGGGGCCGGACGGGACACGGATCACCCGCTCCAGCTCTGGGTCCGTCACCTACCAGGTGGCCACCTCCCAGGGCACCGCGACGACGGCCATCGACGCCTCCACGCTCGCGGTCACCCGCCGCTTCTACGACCCCTACGGCAACGCGCGCGGCACCAGCCCTTCTTCCTGGGTCTCGGCTGACGAGAACCACGGCTACCTGGGCAAGCCGGCCGACTCGGTCACCGGCCTGGACCTCCTGGGTGCCCGCAACTACGACCCGGCCCTGGGCCGATTCCTGACCCCCGACCCGGTCTTCGAGTCCGGCGACCCCAACCAGATGGGCGGATACAGCTACGCAGGTGACAACCCGGCGACGCAATCCGACCCGTCGGGCCTGTGTCCCAAGGACTTCTGCGACGGCTACGGACAGCACACGGGGGAGACGTCGACCAGCTCCGGCGGCGGCAGTACCAGTACCTCTACCTCCAGCGGCGGCACAGGGAGCGGCGCCGGTGGCGGTTCACCGACCCCGTCGCCCTCGCCGGGCGCTCCTCCGACCCCGGGTCCGTACCCGCCCGCCCCCCACAACTTCGTCACCGACATCGTCGTCAGCATCGCCAAGACAGCCTTCGACCTGGTCAACTGCGAGTTCTGGCTCAGCGGCGGTGGTGCGGACCACGACGCGTCCTGCGAGGTGGCTGGCGGTGTCGTCTCGGGCGGCGGTCTTGAGGGCGGCGGTCTCGGAGCTGCGGAACGCGGTGTCGTGGGCGACGCCGAAGGGGCGGCCGAGGGAATCGTCGAAGGCGACGCCGCCGCTGCCGCGGGGGCTGGTGCCAAGGCCGTCGACGAGGCCGCCTCCGACGTCGCGGACCTGGCGGCACTGAAGCGGGCGAACGCGCAGGCGCGGGCGGAGGAGGCAGAGGCCGCCTCGGCAGCACCGAGCTCACCGGCCGCCGGAGCCTCCGGCACCAGGCCGTCGGCGCGGGACTCACGGTCGCCAGTGCAGAAGACAGCGCCCGGAGCGAGGAAGTCGAGTCAGGCGATCGTCACCAAGACCAAGGTGCCCCGAGGCACCACCATCGAGGATGGTCTTGCCGGCGCGAGAAACCTCCGGAATCGGCTGGCGGAGCGTTCGCTGTTTCCGAACCGGGATGGAGAAACTGTCAGCACGGCCATGGCGAGGAAGACCTGGACAGCGGGCTACAACGCCGAAACAGGCGAGATAGCCGCTGCTTCCTCGGGTTGCGGATACTGCGCGGAAGGCAACGTCATCAATGCTCTGGGCGGTGACGTCAACCGTGTCGTGCTGACGCGAGCGCTGTATTGGGACAGGGAGGAGGAGATCTGGGACGAGATGCCGATCTGCGACAAGTGCCAGGCCTTTCTGACGCCGGACGATGTCGAGCCAGGGCCGTGGTATTACCACCCCGGTCCTTGGGACAACAGGTAGCGGAACCAACTCGTACACTTTCTCCCCGCGCAGTCGGGGCTACCCGGACACCAGGACATGGGGAGTGCACACATGGGCATCAGGCCGTCGCTGATCCAGGCCGAGCGGGTCGACTGGGCTTCCCTGCGGTGTGGTTGCGGCATGACCGGCGCGCATATACCCGAGACCTTCGCGGCCTTGATCGACGCGACGACGCCGCAGGGGTTGGCGGCGGCATCCCTAGAGGGCCACGTCCACGTCCAGTCGCTCCTCTTCGAGGTAGCGGTTCCTGTCTCTTCGCTGATCGTGGCGGCCCTCAACGAGCCCCTCTGGGAGGATGTACGGGTCAGGCTCCTGGACGACCTCGGCGCCTGTGTGGGCGGGGAGTCCCACTGGACCGAGGTCGAGGCTGGTGCACCCGAGATCGAGATCGACTGTCAGATCGCTGCCCGGGAAGGTCTCTGGACGCTCTACCAGGAATACGCGACCGGTCGGGCGCTGCTTGCGAGGCTCGTCCTCGACGTGGTGGACAACGACCGAGACCGCTTCGCGTATTTCGATGCCAAGCTGAAGGGACGGATACAGAAGCGGGCCAAGCGTCATGGACCGACAGGATGGTGAAGTAGGCGAGCCTAGCCCTCGCGTAGTGAGAAAAACCCCGCCGGTCCCCTTTCGGCGTGAAACGTACGGTGGAACCGTGGCGGATCATCCAGGCTTCGGCGTGCTTCTGACCCGGCTCATGAATCACCGTCGGACGGATGTGACGTGGCTGGCCTCCGCCGCCGGTATTCCGGAGACCGAACTCCGCTCGGTGGTCTCGGGCACGCCGCCGCTGGCTTCGCAGCTCGGCGCTCTCGCCCCCCGCGCTCGGTTTCCACGTCGCCGACCTCCATGTGATCGCTGACGTCCCGGTGCCGGCAGCCCTCACACCCCGGGAACCGGCCGCCGGGGCAGCGATCGTGGGCCTTGTCCAGATCATGCTGGCACTGCCGATGGATCGGAGAGCCTACGTCCACCGGCTGCTCATCGATCAGCTGCCGCTGGATGACGACGAGCGACCCTCCCCTCCACCGTTGGTTTATGACCAGTACGAGGCGGGCTCCGGCGCGATACTCGCCAATCTGCTGTGCCTCAACCGGAATCTGCACTCCCCGACTGCCGCAGCCAAGATCCTGGCCCTTCTGACGGAAGGCCGCGTGTACCTGGCCGCCTCCACGGTCAGCGGTATCGGCAGGGGCCGCCGAGCACTGACTGCGGACCGGGTGGCAGGCTTCGCGACCACTCTCGGCATCCCGGGTGGTGACCTCGCCGCTATCACCGCGGTTGAACTCCGCGAGACGTCGGAGCCCGACGATTCGCTGGCGGCCGAAATGGCGCGGCTGCTGTGGAACTGCCGGCGCCTGACCACGGCTCAGGTCGAGTACGTGCGCGACGAAGCGGACTCGATGCTGGTAGCAGTGCCCGACGACGCCCCCGGCGTGGACTGGAACCGCGTCCGTCACCACCACGGGAGATGGTGGGGCGCGCGCCGAGGCACTGTGACATGACCTGTTGGAGCAGGCGTCGTCGGTCGGGGGCACCGACATGATGGCGCGCGGCCTGCGGGGGTGCTTGTGGGGGAGTGACAAGCCCTGGCGAATCGTCCTCCTGTCCCTGCGGAAGCCGGTTTGGTGGCCGCCCGGTGTCCGGACGCCTTTGGACGGCGCGTCACGGGGTGGCACGACCCAACCTGTCGCATGTGCTCTGATCAGGCGCAACGTCATCCGGCGGCACGACACGTCACTCGGCAACACGATCGCTCACGGTCTCGTAATGCGTAGGTCTCGGGTTCGAATCCCGAAGGCGGCTCCATGGTGAACCCCAGGTCAGGCCTCTGACCTGGGGTTTCTTGTTTCGGATGACCTTGGAATCTCGGCAAATCGGGCGCTGTCTGTCTGTGCATCGTAATGCGTAGGTCGGAGGTTTGGTTTCTGTGGCGAGGTCGACGATCTAACGCTCTGACCTGGTCCTTTCCTTGCTCGTAGGGGGTGGATCATGCTGGCGCAAGGGGTCCCGGTGGACAACCGGTGGACAGCCGTGCGTGACACTCCATCAGGCACCCTTGCTGCTTCTGGGGCGATGGGTGAAATCCACCAGTATCCGATGGGACGATAGGCGTCGTCGGGACTGTCCGGTCCGGACAGGTCTCACGTCCGGCTCGGGTCCTGGCGATGGTTGGCCGTGAGTGCACGCAGTGGCCGCTGGGGATGAGGACGCGCGCACCGGCGTCGGCCTGGAATCCCCCCGAGGGCCCAGAATGCGGTCTTCCGCGCCTACCGCTACGGGCCGGAGCACACGACCTGGTCACGGCGGGAACGGGACTGACGCGCACGGCCGCCGGAACGTCACTGGGCGAGATCCTTGTACTCCTTCGCGGGCACGCCGATATCCGAGAAGATGTCCCATGCCTGTTGCCTCATCAGCTCGGCGGCAGCACCGTCGGTCTTCCGGTGGGCGCGGGCGAGTGCCAAGAGGGTGCGTGCCTCGCCGGGTCGGTGGCCGGTCAAGCGGTGCACGGCCAGGGCCTCCTGGCCGAGTTTGACGGCTGTGGCGTGTGCTTCCTCGGACTCCGCTGTTTCGGACAGCGCTGTCAGGGCCCGGCCCTCCACCACACGGAATGAGTGGTCGCGGGCCAGGCGCAGTGCCTGTTCGGCATGGGTGCGGGCCTCGTCGTAGCGGCCCAGTTGCATGTGGGTGAGGGAGAGGCTCACGAGGCTGTCCGCCTCGGCGCGTTTGAATCTCGCCTCGTGGGCCAGGGTGAGAGCCTGCTCGTCGGCCTGAAGAGCCTCTTCCGGATGCGCCAATTTGCGGTGGGCGGCGGCGACCGTGTTGAGGAGGCCGGACTGAATCCATCGGCGTCCTGTGGGTTTGACCGTGGCGAAGGCATGCTCGGCCAGTATCAGCGCGTCGTCCTGGCGGCCGAGCTCGATATTGATCTTCGCGATGGCGTCGAGCATCATCGCGCGGCCGGGGCGATAACGAGCCCTCTTGCCGGAGGCCACCGCGGGGCGGAGGACGTCAAGGCCGTCAGCGAGACGGCCGAGTTCCCAGTAGACCCAGCCCAGGATCTGCAGGGCCCCGCTCTCGTTCGACCAGGCGAGCTCTTCCTCGGGGTCGATGGCGCGTTCGAGGTGATCGGCAGCCTCGTGCAGCCGGCCCAGATCCCGGCAGGTCATGGCGAGGCCGACCACCCCGAACCCGTCGAAGTAGCGGTTACCGGTTTCCCGGAAGCCGCGCAGGCCAGCGGTGAAATGCTCGTGCGCACTGTCGAGGCGCGCCATGCCCCACTCTACGAAGCCTCTGACGCCGAGGCCCACTGCTTCGCCTGTCGCCCAACCGAGCTGCCGACTGATGTCCTGTATGCGCGCGCCGTGATCCATCGCCTGCCTGGCATGCCCCCGGTCCCACTGGATCACTCCAAGGCTGGTGTGCATGGCCGCCTGGCCGAACAGGTCGCCCTCGGCCGTGGCCGCGTCCAGCGCCGTCTGTGCCGCGGTCTGCCACGTCGCCCGCGGCAGGTGGAGCCAGAAATGGCCGAACAGCGAGTTGGCCAGGTGCCAGGCGACGGGGCGCGGCCCGTGGCGACCGGCATGGTTGATGACGGCGAGCAGGTTCGCCACCTCCGCCTCCAGCCATTGGTCGGCTCCGGGGGCGGACGGCATGCCCGGGTGCCCGTCCGGGTGGAGGTCGGTGGGCAGTTCAGGGAAGAGCCAGGTTCCCGCGGCCCGGCGGGTGGCGTTCAGGTACCAGATCAGGAGCCGTTCCAACGCGGCGTCGCGATCCGCGGCCGTCTCCTCCGACAGCGCCCGCTCCTGCGCGTACTCGCGAAGCAGATCATGGAACCGGTAACGCCCCACCGTCACCGGTTCGATCAGGTGGGCCGCGGCCAGCGTACCGAGCAGACGCCGGGCCTGTGACAGCGGTGCATCCAGGAGGGCCGCCGCGACCTCGGCGGTGAACTGCGCCCCCGGGAACAGGCCGAGCAGGCGGAACAGCCTGCGTGCGCCGGGCGCCAGGTCCCGGTACGACACCGAAAAGGCCGTACGTAAGGGGGGGTTGGCCTCGCCTTCCGGCTCCAGCGCCTGCAGCCTGTTGCCCTCGGTCATCTCGGCGACCAGGTCGGCCGCCCGCAGGCCCGGATCGCCCGCCAGCCTGGCGGCGGCCATGCGCAGCGCCAGCGGAAGGCTGCCGCACAGCCGGATCAGTTCGCCGACCGCGGGCTCGTCGGCGGCTAATCGGTCCGCGCCGAGGGTCCGGCTCAGCAGCGCGCGGGCCTCGTCCGGCTGGAGGAGGTCCAGTGACAGGGCATGGGCACCGTCGTGGGCGACGAGGTCGCCGAGGCGGTTGCGGCTGGTGACGACGACACAGCAGGTCGGGCTGGACGGCAGCAGCGGACGTACCTGCTCGGCTGAGGCCGCGTTGTCCAGTAGGACGAGCATGCGCCGGTCGGCCAGCAGGGTCCGGAACACGCGGCCCTGGGCTTCGTGGTGCGGGGGGATCTCCGATGCCGCGAGCCCCAGGCTGCGCAGCAGCAACTCAAGGGCCTTGCCGGGCTCGAGGGGCTGCCGGTCGTGGTCGAAGCCGTGGAGGTTAACGTAGAGCTGGCCGTCCGCGAAGTAGTCGCGGACCTGATGTGCCCAGTGCACGGCCAGCGCGGTCTTGCCGATGCCGGCGGCGCCGCCGATGGCGGAGATGACCACGGTGTTCGCAGCCAGCCGGTCCTGCGCGGGCGGAAGCAGGGCGTGGAGCCGGGCGAGTTCGCCGGTGCGGCCGGCGAAGCCCGGGGCGTCGTGGGGGAGTTCGGCGGGCACGGCGCTCTCGCGTGGCGTGGTGAGCCTGGGCGGGGAAGGAGCCGGCGGACGCAGGAGGAAGACGTCGTCCTGGTGCAGCACCGCTTCGTGCACCCGGCGCAGTTCCTCACCGGGATCGGCTCCGAGCTCGTCACGCAGTCGTACACGGATGTCCTCGTAGGCCTTGAGTGCTTCCCCCTGACGTCCGCAGCCGTACAGGGCCCGCAGGCGCAAGGCCGTCAGCGCCTCGTCGTAGCGGTCAGCCACCGAAGACGCCGACAGCCCGCCGCGGTCGTCGAGGGCCTCGCCGAACCGGCCCAGCAGCACCAGGCACTTGAGCCGCTCCAGTCGGAGCGTCCGTCGGCGCTCCTCCAGCCGTTGCCGCTCTTCCTGCGCGAACGGTCCCGGCAGGTTGGCCAGGGGCTCGCCCTGGAACAGCGCGAGGGCCTCGGACAACTGAGCTGTCGCCGCGGCCAGATCGCCCGACGTGACGGTGCGCAGTGCCTCGTCGCCCCGCACGTCCAGATCCGCTGTGTCGAGCCGGACCCCCTCGACGACGAAGCGGTACCAGCCCTTGCCACTGCGGATCACCGACTCCGCGGGCGGGGTGCTTTCCGGGTCGAGGGTCCTGCGCAGCGCGTTGACGTGAGTCGGCAGCACCTTGCGGCCGCCTGCGGGCGGCTCCGGCCCCCACACTGCGTCGAGCAGCTGGTCATGACTGACTACTGCCCCTTGGCACAGCAGCAGCGTGGCCAGTACGGCCTGCCGCTTGACCGGACCCAGTTCCAGGGGTGTTCCGCCCCGCCAGCCCCCTAACGGCCCGAGCAGCTCGAATCGAAGCAGCTCGGGAGATCCGCCGTCCACCGCGAAGCCTCCGCTCCCGTAAATCATCGAAATTTCATCAGCATTGCAGCACCCCCGGCCATGGTGATGGGCACGACATCGCACAACCTGCACAACCCAAAGGGGCCAGAGTGACCGAAGTGGAGTTGGTGGCGCCCGCGTTGGCCACAGAGGTGGCGGCCGGACTCCCTGACATCTCACGCGGGGTCGTCCACGACCTCCACGCCGCGCTGAGAGAGGCAGTCCGCCGACGGTTGGTCGGTGGCAGCTACGGCGTGCGGGTACTGGACGCGTACGAGACGGACCCCGACGTGTGGTGGACCCGGCTGCTCCGGGTCCTGACGGTCTCCGGGACGGAGATGGACGAGGAGATCCTCGCGGCGGCCCGCGCTGTGCTCCGCGCGGACCGCTGGACAGGGCACATCACCGTGGACGCGGTCGGCTCATGACGAAGTGGGCGACTCTTGCGGGCACGCTGCTGGGTGTGGGAGTCGTCATAGGGACCCCGCTGTTGGCGGAGGCACGCAAAGATCACCGCGAGCCGGTGCGGGAGGCCCGCAGGCAGACGTACAACGTGACGTCCGAGTGGCGCAGGACCCGGTGTGGCCTGTACGGGGGTTCCTCGCCGTGCCGACCCGGGCGGAGCGCAGGACTCTGGCGATCAAGAGTGCGCTTCCTTGGAAGGCCCGGGGCAGTGCCACGGACCGATGTACGTCGATGCCGCCGAGGGCGTCCTGATCTCGGCGGTGGCGATCTATGGGGTCGGGGGATGAAGGGTGGAGAGCAGGTGGCTGCAGGGGCACAGGGGCTTGTTGGGAGTGCCCCGCTTCGTAAAGGTCTTGATGGCCAGTGGTCGGTGGTCGGAGCGCCCTCGGTTGTTCCGGAGAGACCCTTCTTGGTGACCATGTCGGAATGGAGCGGGAGACGGGGATGCACGTGACAGTGCCCAGCGGGACCGAGGAATGGCCGGCGCGCAGTCTGCTGGGGAGGCTGTCTCCCCCGGCGCGGCGGGAACTGCTCGAGCTGGGGACCGAGGTTCGGTTCGATCTGGACGCCGTGTTGCTGCGACAGGGGATGAACGACCAGCACGTACTGCTGCTGTTGTCCGGTTGCACCAAGGTCTCGGCGATCGTGGAGAACGGTGAGACCTCGCTCCTCGCCATCAGGGCCGTCGGTGACACCGTGGGTGAGATGGCCGCCATGGACGGGTCGGCCCCACGCTCGGCGACGGTCACCGCCTGCGGTCCACTGACCGCGCGGGTGGTGTCGGACGTCGCGCTGCGGGAACTGCTGGCGCGCCGCCCCGAGGTCTCCATGGCCCTGACCGCGGTCCTCGCCGACCGGCTGCGCTGGGCCAACCGCAGGCGGCTGGACTTCCGGGGGTACCCGGCGAAGGTGCGGTTGGCCCGGGTGCTCGTGGAGCTGTCCGTGTCGTACGGAGCTCCCCGGGCCGACGGAGTGGTGATCGACGTCAGGCTGACGCAGCAGGAGCTGGCCACGCTGGTCGGCGCCGCGGAGACGACGGTCCACAAGGTACTGCGCGAATTGCGGGACGAGGGCCTGTTGGAGACGGGTTACCGTGCCACCGTCATCAGAAACCTGCCCCGGCTCAGCCGGCTCGCGGACCTGGCGGATGAATGACCGCAGCCGAGCTGTCGTCAGCCGAACCCCCGTCAGCCCAGTACCGGTCGCAGGGCCACGCTCAGCCCGGCGCTCACGCCCATGACGGCCGTGCAGACCACTGCACTTGTCAGCCAGCGGTATTTGAGCACGGCGACATGGGCGAGGAACCGCACCGTGTGCGACAACTCCTGGCGATCCGCGGCCTCGTCCGCGTGCGCGTTCTCGGCGGGCAGGATGTCGGGGCCCGACCGCAGGTGGACGAAGCTGTACCGGTTGGCGGCCCGGTCCCGCAGCAACCGCGGGCTCAGCACCGCCGCCAGACTCACCGCCCCACCGATCAGGCCGCAGATGAACAGGGCCAACAGCGTCCCCGCGAACACGCCAACCACGCCTCCCTGTTCGCAGACGAGCACGGCCCCACGACTCCAGGCCCCTGCCGTGCCGGCGAGCCCGGCCTGCGCCGCCGCCAGAATGCCGGCCTTCGCGTCCGCGTGCTGGTGGGTCGTCTGCAGCGCGGTGAACATGTACTGCGCGGGGCGCCTGTCGGCCGCACGGGCGCTGGGTGTCATGGACGTCGTCTCCTCCGTCGGCGAGGGGTGTTGTGTCCAGTAACCGGTGATCGCCCCGGCCGAACCAGTCACTTCTGCGGGTTCTGGGAGTTTCGCGCGCGTTCTCACAGCTCTCGGCATTGCGTATTTCCACGGGGTTCCCACCGAGGTTGTGGGTGTACGACTTCAGTACCGGCGCTCGTACGACGGGGAGCGGGCGCCGGTCTGTCATGGAGCACATCCGTTGGTCAACAGGGGATTTCCGTGAAACGGGGTCGTCCCCCTCACATGCGTGGAGCGAGAGGTGTCATGACAGAGAACGGCACGGAAGGACCGGGCGGCACCGGAGCGTTCGAGCGCAGGCTTTTGCTTGCGGTCGACGCGAAGGGATACGGCCGCGCCGATGCGGTGACCCAGCGTGAGTTCCAGGAGGCGATCACGCGACTGCTGGGCGAAGCGGCCGCCACCTCCCGGCTGGAGCGCGCGAGCTGGGTGACCCAGGAGGGCGGAGACTCCGTGTTCGCCCTCCTGCCCGAGAGAGCCTACGAGCCCGCCCTGATCGACACCTTCATGCGTGCTCTGGACGCCGGACTACGAGCCTTCAACCAGAACCGGGTGCCGCAGGCCTGGCTCAGACTCAGGGCGGCCGTCCACTTCGGCTCGGCCTCGCCGGGAGCCAACGGCTTCGTCGGCCGGGCCCCCGTCGAGATCGGACGCATCCTCGACTGCGCGGCCCTGCGCAGGGTTCTGGAGGTGGCGCCGTACGCCTGCCTTGCCGTTGCCGTGTCGGCGACCGTCTTCCACGACGTCGTGGGGGACGCGTACACGAGCATTCCGGCGGAGGAGTTCCGTCGAGTGCGGGTCAAGGAGAAGGAGTACGAGGGAGAGGCCTGGATCTGGGTCCCGGCCGACGATGTACGGCAGCTGGACCTGGTTCTGGACCGGTCGCCGGTCGCGCTGGGCGTCGCCGGTCTCGCCAGTCCTGCGAGCCCCGGCAGCCCTGGGAGCCCCGGGAGCCCCGGGAGCCCCGAGGATGACGGAGGGCCCGGCGGTGCCGCGACAGCGCCGCGACCGCCGGAGGGGCCCACCGGCCCCGTGGACAAGAGCGGCGCGCTCCTGGTGCAGATCGACGTGGAGGCGGAGGAAGTAGCGGGGACCGCGACCATGGTGCGCACGGACCAACTCGAGGGCACCATCAAGGCCAATGCCAAGATCGGTCGCGTGACGTCCGAGGGAACCTTTGTCGGGGCGGACATCCGTACCACCAGGGACGAGAAGTGACCGCCCGGGCCCGGTCGGGCTGCGCCTTCGAGGACGTCGTCCGAGCTCGGACAGAGGCGGACTTCGTCGAGCGCGAGTGGCTGTACGACGAGATCGAGCGGGCTCTGGACGCCGACCGGGGCCAGTACGTCCTGGTGACGGGCGAGCCGGGAACGGGCAAGACCAGCCTGCTCGCCGGTATGGCGCGGGCACATCCCGAACGGCTTCGTTACTTCTTCCGACGGGACAGTCGGATCGCCCTCACCGGCGGGGACATCCAGTCCTTCCTGCTGTCCATCGGGCATCAGCTCGCCCGCGTGCGTCCGGAACTCTTCAAGCTGGAGCACCTCGAGGTGGTGATCAAGCAGCACATCGAGTCGGTCGAGGCCGAGGGCCGTGTGGTCGGAATCAGGATCGAGGACCTGAGCGTGTCGCCGTTCCACCGCACCGCCATCCTGGAGGTCGAACAGCGCGTCGGCACGCTCTCGGGCGAGGCCCACGCCGTCGAGATCGGCTCGGCCCGACTGGAGCCCCGCCTGTTGGACCCCGACAACCTGGCGCACCTGGCACTGATCGGGCCCGCGCAGGTCCTGGCTGCGCAGGATCCCGAGGCCAGAATCGTCATCCTGCTCGACGCGCTGGACGAGATTGCCGACGACGACACGACCGCGCCCAGAGAAGGGCTCCTGCACTGGCTGGCCCGCTCACCCGAACTGCCCGCCAACGTCAAGGTGGTCATCACCTCCCGACCGCACTCCGGGCTGCGGCTGTTCCGCGCGGCCCGCGAGGACCGGCTCACCGACGTGGTCATCGACGCCGGCTCACCCCAGGTCGTCAACGACCTGCACACGTACGCGAACCGCGTCCTGGAGACGGATGCCGTCATCGCCGCGGAAAGGTCCAGGGGCAACCTCCCGGGCAGCACGAAGCGGTACGCCGTCCACCGGGCCGCCGGGAACTTCCTGTATCTGGCCACGTATGCACGGGCGCTGATCGACGCCGCCGGGAAACAGAACGACGAGATGGTCGACAGGCTGCTCGTCTTCAGCGGCGTACCGGGGAATCTGCCCGGGCTGTACGGCTTCTTCGTGGAGTTGGTCCGCGAGGAACTCGCCCCGTGGCCGAGGGGCCCGGGCGGTCCGTCGTCCGGGTGGGAAGGCGTGGGCCTGCCGATCATCGGTGTGCTGACCGTGGCGCGGGAGGCGCTGTCGGAAGACCAGCTCACCGCGCTGTCCGGCACACCCGTGCGGGAGGAGCCCGCGCGGAAGGTTCTCGAAAGCCTGCGCTGGCTGCTGGAACGCCGAAGTGACCGGATCGCCTTCTTCCACACCTCGGTCGGTGAGTTCCTCGCCGGGAAGGAAGCGCAGGAGAAGCACCCGGAGTGCTGGGTCGACGAGTCCCGGTGGCACGAACGGATCGTGCGGCACTACCGCGGCGCCGCGCCGGGCTGGGTGGAGGTGGACTGGACGCAGGTGGACCGCTACGGCCTGGCCCACCTGGTCGCACACCTACTGAAGGCCGGGCCGGGCAGCTTCGACGAAGCCCTTGACCTGGTCTGCCCCGGTCTGCGCAAGGCCGTCCGCATCGAGTTCGGAGCCGAGGGCCGGTTTCTCGAACTCGTCGACAGCATCGCCCACCATGTCGCGGACACCGCACCTGTCGCCACCGGGCTGCCCGCGATGACGTACCTCGCGGTCGTTCGCCACCAGGCCGCGCAGTCCAGCGGCGCGCTGACGCCACGGGCGATCGGCCTGCTCGCCCGGATGGACCGCCTCAAGGAGGCCCTGGAGCACGCGGCCGGGATCAGGCCGTCGCTGTGGCAGTTCACGGCCTTCGCGGAGATCCTTCAGTACGCGCACCCCAAGCCCGGCGACCCCTCGCCGGACGACCTGTTGGACCTTCTGGTCGAGTCCGCGCTGACGATCCCCAGACGAGGCGGCTTCTACGGCAACAGGGACGCGGAGCGGGCGGCCGAGGCGGCCGCACGCCTGGTGGCGCCCCACGATCTCGAACGCGCGTTGCGGCTGTGGCGGCACGGACGGGACGCGGCGACGCGGGAGTCCCTCCCCGAGGAGGAGCCGGACGCCGTGTACCGCGCCGCCGTAGCCGCTGAACAGGACGTGGACAAGGCCCGCTCCCTCCTCGACAGGATCAGCGGCGAGCGCTGGGCGGACTACCTGGACCTGGCGGAGCGCACCGCCCCGGCAAGGGCCCTCGAGCTGCTGCGCGCGGCCGAGTCCTGCCTGGCGACCGTGGATCCGGCGACCCGTGTCCTGGCCTTGGCGAGGCTGGCCTCCGCGTGGGCGGCACACAATCCGGACATGAGCCGGCGGTTCCTCGCCGAGGTGCGTGCGCAGGTCTTCGATGCCGGCGATGAGAGGGAACTGGCACCCCGGCTGGCCGAGGCGGCAGGTGTGCTGGCGGACGTGGACCGGACCACGGCACGCTTCCTGCTGGCCCGCTTGGACACAGCTGTGCTCGACGGGATTTCGCAACGCGCCATCCTCGACGGAGTGCGCCTCTGGACCCGCTGGGAGCGGCCCGAGCGTGCGCGGACTCTCGCCGACCGGTACCTCGCGAAAGCCCTCGGCGACTGGGAGAGACTCGATGTGATGAAAGCGCTCGGGCGGTCGAGCCGGGCGAAGGAACTGCGGCTCGTGGAAGGGATTTACGCCGCCCTCCCCGAGCCACCCGCCGATCTGACGGCGTACGCGTGGCGCAGCTCGGACCGCGACGATCAACTGATCCGCGTGGTGAGGACCATGGCCGAGTACGACGTCGGGCGGGCAGAACAGATGGCCCGGGGCATAGCCGGAACCACCTGGGGGGACGACTGGTACGACCGGGACTGGGCCCTGGCCGCGACCGCGGGCCCGGCCCAGGAGATCCTTGGAGACGACCGGTATTCGGTCCTCGCAGGTATCGCGCACCTCCGCGTCACCCGAGGCCAGGGCCGACAGGCCGCCGCGCTCCTGCAGGAACTGCTGGAGCGCGGGGAAACGCCCACACCGCCCCGTGGGGGCGCCGGTGTCGGCGCGGACTTCGCGAGTTCGCTGCCCGCGTCGGGTGAACCTCCGGCCAGGAACGATCTGGAGCAGATGAACCCCCTCGGATTCGGGGCCATGTTCAATCTGAGCCATGCCTGGGCCGCTCGCGTGAGGGATCACTTCTTTCGCGATCCGGCCGACGTCGTCCGCGCGGTCGAGCTCTACTCGAGTGGCAACGCCGCCAGAGTGGTACGGCGGCTGGCGGAGCGGCTTGCGCACCGGGACCGCTCCGTGGCGGGCGCCGTCGTAGGCTCCCTCGCGGATCCCGGGGAGCGGGCCATCGGTTTCGCGGAACTGCACCGGGCCGCGCACGGCCCCGTCAGCAGTTACTCCCACCACTGGCCCGAGGCGGACGAGTTCTCCAAGGAGGTCGACCGCGCGCTCGGCGAACTACCACGCTATCGGTGGACGGTTTCCGACACACACGTCGCGGAGCAAGAAGCGTGGGCATACGCGCGTCCCGACCACCGTGTCCGCTTCGAGCTAGCCGTGCGCGCTCTGGGGTGCCGGGCGGAGGACGGGAAAGCGATCAGGGATCTGACCTGCCTGTCCTTCACGCAGCTCTTCTCCCAGCGTGTGTGGATTTCGGAGGCGTATGCCGCCGACGTGATCGACAAGAAGGGTCCCCAAGAGCCATTCGCTCGAATGCATCTGGAGAATCTCAGTCTTCAGCACGACCTGAACCGGCGCGATCTGGCCGAGATCATGGCGGCCGCATGTGCGTACCACGAGTACCGGATCGCGCGTGAGGTACCCAAACGTCGGATCCGCACGCCAAAGGTACGCCTCGACAACCCGGTCTACGCCGCGGCCGTGGACCTCGTGAGGCCCGCACCCGGCGCCCCGCTCAGCCCTTCGTTCATCGAACGCCTGCGGAAGTTGCTCGACGCCGGCACGCTGCCCGCGGCAGCGGAACTGCTCGCGTTCGCCGCGGACGTCAGGCCGGAGAACCGGCACACACTTCGCGAGCTGGCCACGGAGGTCATCGCGAAAGCCGGCGACGGTTCCGCGCTCGGCGTGGACGCACTGGCCGCCCTGGCGGTGTCGCCCGTTCTCGGCGACCTGGTGGATCCTGTCGGACTCCTGCGCGAAGCCGAACGCTGCGACCCCCGCTATCCGTTCTATGAGTGGATCCCCAGGCATGTCGTGGTCCGTCTCTTCCCGGTCCTGCTGGAGCGCGCCCCGGCGGTCGCCCTCCGTAAGTTCTACGAGTCCGCTTCGGGCGACTGGTCCTCCGCCATGTGGCTGTTGGAACACGCGCCGGACGCGCTGCTCAAGGCACTGGGCACCGGCGCGGCGGCCACTCTCGGCTCGGCCATCGACCGAGGTCTCGCCTGCACCTCTCCCGAGGGCGTGGCCCCCGACGTCGTGGACGGCGTCCGGTTGGCGCAACTTGTCGCCACCGGTCCTACGGAGAGGGGGCAGGCATCATGACGCATCCCGTCGATCCCGCGGTGGCACGGGCGCATGCGCACGTCCTGGACCTGTTCCGCCCAAGCCCCGCCGGACCGGACGAGGTGTCCGGACTGGCCGAGGTGTGCCGCGCGGCCCGTGACCGGCTCGCGGCCATTCCGGCCCTCGACCCACTCGATCCGCGCACCTGGAACTCGTACGCAGTGATCACGGCGGATGTACAGACGCTCCTCGGCTACCTGCGCGAAGCCGGTGTACCGATCAGCGAGCCGGAGCGCTTCCGGTCCTTGCTGATCCGCGTCCTCTACTACCTCTACGAATCCGAGAAGGCGCAGACCGGTGTCCTCCTCGCGGAGCTCCTCCACCGCGACTGGCAGGCGCGGCTCGGGGAGTCGCACGCCGACACGCTCCATGCCACTGCGCGCCTTGCCGCGTGCCTGTACGCACACGGTGAGCCGAAACGGGCTAGGCCGCTGTTCGAGCGGGTCCATCAGCAGCAGGCGGGCCAATTCGGTGACGACGATCCCGCCACCCTCCTCGCGGCCTGCAACCTGGGCGCGTGTCTCACCGAACTCGGGGACCACCGTGCGGCGTTCCTCCTCAAGGAGGACACCGTACGGCGTTGTGAGCGACGACTGGGAAAGGACCACGAGACGACGATCCTGGCCACCCAGAACCTCGCGGGCAGCCTTTTCGGCCTGGGGCGGCACCGGGACGCGCTGACCCTGTACCGGGATATTCACCAGCGGCAAAGACGGGCGTCGGGCGAGGACTCCCTGCTGACGCTGAACGCGGAGGCGAGCATTGCCATCACCCTCCACAAGCTCGGGGACTACGAGGCGGCATATGCCGCCAACGCGGACCTGTTGCCGAGGTTCGAGCGCGTGGCCGGAAAAGACCACTCGGGCACCAAGCACACGCACGCGCGTCTGGTGAGGAACCTCCGGGCGCTCGGGCGTTACGAGGAAGCCGACGAAGTCCACGGCGGGATACCGAAGTACGGATCACCGACGCCTCATGGAGGGCCGGGGGCCCTCGCGCCTCGCTTTCGAGGAGACTGAGCGCTTCCAGCATCCGCCGCGGGCGTTCCAGTCATCGCCGTAGGAACTGGTGGCCGCCTTGCCCACAGGACGCGCTCAGATCATGTACGCCACCCACAGCTCCGTCTTCGTCGACCCGGCCGACTGCCATCAGATGAGCCACCGGTGCCGTGCTGTGGACGAGGGGCATCCGGTCACCAGGTGTGCCCAGCGTCCGAGGACGACCTTCGGCGTGCCCTCTGGAATAGTCGATGCTGGCAATCTCAGGCCGGACGATCGACGGGATCGCTGGGGGCCTTCTATCGGCGGCGGCTGAATCTCGTGACCCTCTGACGGCGGATCAGTACCGGGGAAGTATTCGTGGAGGAAACCACTGGCGGATGGCTTGTATAGGTCCGACAGTGATCTCCGCTCGGCTCTCCGACCGGTCGACAGCAGCGCTGGCAGCCGAGCGGCAGCCTCGCGGGCGGGACGGGGAGAACCGCGCCGATGGACAGCCGGTGGACAGACGCCTTTGGACGGTGCATCACGGGGTGGCATAGGCCAACCTGTTGCACGTGCTCTGATCAGGTAAGACGTCACTGGACGGCACGACGTGGCACTACGCAACATGATCGCTCATGGTCTCGTAATGCGTAGGTCTCGGGTTCGAATCCCGCAGGCGGCTCCATGGTGAACCCCAGGTCAGGCCTTTGACCTGGGTTTTTTCCTTTCGGGTGACCTTGGGAACCGGGCTAATCGGGCACGTGCGGCCTATGCGTCGTAATGCGTAGGTCCGAGGTGTGGTTTCTGTGTTGACGTAGGCGACCTAAGCCCCTGACCTGGTCTTTTGCCTGTTCGGGAGGGATAGATCAGACTCGCGCAACTGGTCCCGGTGGACAACCGGTGGACAGCCGTGCGTGACACTCCATCAGGGGCCTGTCGCTGCCCGTTGGACGACGTATGAAATGGACGGGTCTCCGATGGGACGATCGGCGTCGTCGGGACTGTCCGGTCCTGACAGATCTCACGTCTGTCGTGTGAGGGGGCGACGAGTGCGCGGGAGCCAGGACCGAGAGACCTCCCGCGAATCGCGGTGCCGGGCGAGGGCTCTTGACCGATACGGAACAGGCGCCAAGTCCGGCGTAGCCCCGGGCGCAGCCGCACAGCACGGACCGCAGTGCCGCGAGGTCATCCCGCCAGGCACTGCGATCCGCCTCCGTGGAAGACCCGCCGCGATCGTTGCGCCGACGGAGCGGCGGGTCAGCCAGGTCCACAATGATCACTTCCACGTCGTGTCCCCTAGCGCAGCGATGGCGTTCGTAGCATCGACTATCCCGTCAGGGGACGTGGATGCTGCTGTCTGAGAAAGGGTCTACTGCTCATGCCGGGTATCAAGGTGGCGATGTGTACGGGGAATTCGGGCAAGTTCCGTACGGCTCAGGAGCATCTCGCGCCTTGGGGTATTGAGGTGGAGCAGGTGGCGTTGGAGCTGGACGAGATCCAGACCACGTCCGTCGCGGAAATCGCCCAGCACAAGGCCCGGCAGGCCTTCGCGGTCCTCGGACGACCGCTGTTCGTCGAGGACTCGGGGTTCTACATCGAGGAGTTCGGCGGTGGCCGGGGCCCATGGTCAAGCAAGCCCTCGAAGCCTTCGGGCCCCGCGGATTCACGCACCTCGCAGACCTCACGGAGAAACGGACGTGCCGTTTCGCGAGTGCCGCCGTGTACGTCGACGCGCGAGGCGAGCTCCACACCTTCGCGGACGACTCCCGGAAGCCGGGCTCCATCGCCTCTGCCCCCGATCGCCGTGATGGGCCGCGGTCCTGGTCGGATCTGTGGTCGATCTTCGTCCCCGAGGGCGCCACGTCGACACTCGCGGCCCTGCCGCCCGCTGACCAGGAACAGGTGTTCGCCGAGTGGCGGGCGCAGCGCCTTCGCCCCCGCCAGCCCCAGAGCATCGAGGAAAATCTGCGCCGGAGACTCGGCGACTGGGACGAGGCGGCATTCGGCCCGCGCGAGATCGATCTGGCCAACATCCAGGGTGCTCGATGGCGGCGGTGCAGGGGCTCAAGGCCGGTGATCGGCGGGTACGTGCTGCATGGCAGGCTCGGGGCCGGGGGCATGGGCGAGGTCTTCCTCGGCCGGTCGTGCGGCGGGCGCCGGGATTCCGTTCCCGGTTCGTGATCGAGCCCCAGCGTCCGGGGCGAGGGTGTCGTGCACGAGTTCACCGCTGCCGGGCGTCCAGGAAGACGTCACCGACCTGATCCTCAACATCAAGCAGCTGGTCGTGAGCAGTGAGCACGACGAGCCGGTGGTGATGTACTTGCGCCGGCAGGGCGCGGGTTTGATCGCCGCCGCAGACATCGAGCCGCCGGCCGGTGCCGAGGTGCATAACCCCGACCTCGTCCTCGCCACGCTCAACGGCAAGGGCAAGCTGGAGATGGAGCTGACGGTCGAGCGCGGTCGCGGTTACGTCTCCGCCGTGCAGAGCAAGCAGGTGGGCCAGGAGATCGGCCGTATTCCGGTCGACTCGATCTACTCGCCGGTTCTCAAGGTCACGTACAAGGTCGAGGCCGCGCGTGTCGAGCAGCGCACCGACTTCGACAAGGTGATCGTCGACGTCGAGACCTAGCAGGCGATGCGTCCGCGGGATGCCATGGCGTCGGCCGGTAAGAAGCTGGTCGAGCTGTTCGGGCTTGCCCGCGAGCTCAATGTCGACGCCGAGGGCATCGACATGGGTCCGTCGCCGACGGACGCCGCGCTCGCCGCTGATCTGGCGCTGCCGATCGCGGAGCTGGAGCTCACGGTGTACTCCTACAACTGCCTCAAGCGTTAGGGCGTCCACTTGGTGGGTGATCTCCTGGCGCGCTCGGAGGCCGAGCTCCTGGACATCCGCAACTTCGGTGCGAAGTCGATCGACGAGGTCAAGGTGAAGCTGGCCGGCGCGGGCCTGGCCCTCAAGGGCAGCCCGCCCGGATTCGACCCGACCGCCGCCGTCGCCGACAACTTCGCCGTCGGCGACGCGGACACGAGTTTCGTCGAGACCGAGCAGTACTGAACGCTGTCAGGCCGTGCGGGAGTCGAGAGTCCCCGAGTTATGTTCTTCGGGGTCCTGCAAGAGGACAGGCTCAGTGAATGCGCCCGCCTGCCACAACGAGTCGTATGTCGTGCAGGGCCTTGAGGTCGTCGAGGGGGTTGCCTTCGACCACCACGAGATCGGCACGGTATCCGGGGGACAGGCGACCGGTGTTGTGGGCGATGCCGAGAGCCTCAGCGGCATCGACGGTGGCGGAAGCGATCACCTTCGTCCTGGACAGTCCGATGTACTCCAGGAACTCGAGGCTGGAAGCGAGGCCGTCGAAGCCTGAGCGCGGTATACCCGCGTCCGTACCAGCGATCAGACGCACGCCCTGTTCGGCCATCCGGCGTGCGGGAGAGAAGACCTCTCGGGCCCGGTCGGGACCGATCCGCTCGGCGAAGGACCGCCAGTTGGGGTGGGCGGCCGGGCACACACGGATCCCTTTGGCGACGATCTGCGCGACGAGGTCCTCGCGCACATCGACCTTGCCGTCCTGTGCCATCCAGGTGCAGTGTTCGATGGTGTCGACTCCCGCGGTGATCGCCGCGGCGATTCCCGCTGTGCCGTGTGCGTGGGCAGCGACCGGCAGACCGGCGGCGTGGGCCTCTTCGACGGCTGCGGTGAGTTCCTCCGTGGTGAACTGAGGTTCCCAGATGGCGGGGCCGCCTGAGGTCAGGCCGCCGCCGGTCGCCATCACCTTGATTACATCCGAGCCCTGCTTCGCAGTGCGGCGTACGGCTTCCCGGATCTCGTCGAGGCCCTCGACCTCGCCGCCGAGAAACCAGCAGTGGCCCTGGGGTGAGGTCAAGGGACTGCCGGCCGCGAGGATCCGTGGTCCGATCTGCCTGCCTGCTGCTATCTCGTCCCGCAGGTTGAAAGCGAGGCCGCCGCGGTCGCCGAGATCGCGGATGGTGGTGACGCCGGAGTCGAGGAGTTGCCGGGCGCGGCCGGCCATGTTCTGCAACAGTGCCGCGTCGTCACTCGCGCGCAGGGAGGCAACAGGATCGGGGCCGGCGTCGAAGCCCAGGTGGACGTGGCAGTCGATGAGACCGGGAAGCACCGTGGCGTCCGGGAAGGACAACGTTCGGTGATCCCGCCCGGCCTGTGTCTCGACGTCCGCGCGCGGGCCGGCGGCGACAATCCTGTTTCCGGTGACGAGAACCGCGGCGTCTTGCGTGTGCTCGCCGGCGGGGCCGAGCAGCATGTGTCCTGCGGTGATCAGAAGGTCAGTCACGCCGACTCCCATAGTGTTTTCTGCGCTGTTCCTGCTGGGCGGTGGGTGAAGTACGACGGTCCAACGCGTCCGACAGCATGACGAGTTGCCGTACGTCCGCATCCAGACCCTGCTCCTGCGGTATCGCCACGGCGACCGCGACGTACGGCGCTTCCCGGCCTTCCGCCTGGGCTTCCAGGGCGGCGCACAACCGGTCCGCCAGGAGATCGGCCGACGGCTCGGAACGGCTCGAGCCCGTCAGTTCTTCCTGCCTGAGATACGGACTGATGCGTACCAGCCCGTCTCGGCACTCGATGGCTCGACGGTAGTAGTGGCGGTCCACTCCGCGTGGCCACCGCAGCAGTACCCGTGGGCTGATGCGGTTACGGTGGAGGGCATCCTGGGGGTACGCCTCGTGCAGCAGGCTCCACAGTGGATGCATGCGGTGGTACATGCTGCGTCGGTGCCGACGCAGGCGCATGACCGACAGGCGGGCGTGTACGGCCGGGTAGCCGACTCCGATGAGGAACAAGAGGATCGCTACGGCGATCAGGTGGCCGGAGATCTTTGTGACGGCCGGGGCGGCGGTCCCCCCGTGCCAGCGCACCAGGGTCAATGCCGATCGGATCGCGCTGGCGGCGGCTATGCCGCCGAGGGCGGACGCTATCAGCCACAGACCGACGGACAGGGGGCGGTGGGATGCTCGCACATAACGCAGGGTCCAGCGCAGGGCCATCACGAGGGCGTAGACCAGATACAGATCGGCGAGGAGATAGAAGACCGCGATGGCGGAGACCCGCATGTCCACACTGCCGTAGTCTCCGCCTGTGTCGTGTCCGGCGGCAGCGATTGTCGCCAGCGTGGTGCCCAGGATGGCGAGTCCCAGGGGAAGCGCCTCCCATCGGGCACGTATACGTCCCCTCTGAGGATCCGTCGCGGAGTACAGATAGAAGCACATCAGCCAGAACACCATGCAGAACGCGAAGACGTTCTGCACCAGCCTCGGAGCTCCGGCCCCACCGACGGAGCGAATCACCTTTGCTGCGGGCGACAGAGCGAGCCCGAAGGAGGCGGCCGCGCTTGCCAGACAC